>NZ_JBKBCT010000038.1:0-38193 GCF_050871525.1 Kineococcus auxinigenes
GGGGGGCGCCGCCCGCCCCCGTGCCGCGCACCCCCCCCGCGGAGGTGGGGGGGGCGCCGCGAGCCCCGTCCTCCGGGCCCGCGGCGCTCACCGCGTCCAGGGCAGCCCGAGCTCGCTGAACGTGGCGCGCTCGCGCAGCGCAGCCGCCACCGCCTCCTCCACCCCGGTCAGCCGGCGGCCCTCGTCGCCGCCGGGCAGTTCCAGCCGCTCGAAGAACCCCTCGGCCACCGGCCTCGGTGCCGGACCGGTGACGACCGCCTCCAGCACGCGCGTGAAGCCGCCCGAGTCGGCCAGCGACGAGAGCAGCGGCGTCCCGTGCGCCCGGGCCGCCAGCAGGTCCGTCAGCAGGTGGGTGCGCTCGTGCCGGGTCACCAGCGGCGGGTGGCCCGGCACCTCCTCCACCACCGTGTCCAGCGCGTAGTACAGGGTGATCCGGCCGGCGGTGCCCTCCACCACCACGAAGGGCTCACCG
Organism: Kineococcus auxinigenes; assembly: GCF_050871525.1. Classification (NCBI taxonomy): domain Bacteria; kingdom Bacillati; phylum Actinomycetota; class Actinomycetes; order Kineosporiales; family Kineosporiaceae; genus Kineococcus; species Kineococcus auxinigenes. The sequence goes on from NZ_JBKBCT010000038.1 coordinate 473, forward strand.
CGCTCGGCGGCGCACAGCGTCACCGCCACGACCAGGTCCCGCCCGTCCGCCAGGTGGACGCGGGCCGCGGAGGTGTCGTCGGCCTCGATGTCGTGGACGTGGAACAGGTCGGTCTCCACGGCCGTGACGTCCTCGGCCCGCTGGGCGCCGGCCACGGCCAGCGCGGTGGCCACCGCGTGCGCCAGCGGGTTGGTCAGGGCCCCGTCGGCGACGACGCGCCCGTCGAGGTGGCGGTGTCCCGCCCACCGGGCGCGCTGGTAGTAGGCGCGGGTGCGGACCCAGCAGCCGGCCGCCGAGTAGCCGGTGACCTCGCCGACGCGGCCGTCGGCGACGCGGCGCCGCACGTGCTCCACGGCGGCCGAGCCCAGGCTCTGGAAACCCACCTGGCACAGCCGCCCCGTGGCCTGCACGGTGGCGCTCAGCTCGGTGAACTCCGCCGCGGTCGCGGTGGGGGGTTTCTCCAGCAGCACGTCCGCGCCGGCGCGCACCGCGGCCGTGGCCAGCGCGGCGTGCGTGTGGATGGGGGTGCTCAGCACGACCACGTCCGGGGCGCTCTCGTGCAGCAGCCCGTCCAGGTCGGGGTGCCGGCGCGTCCCGGCCGGCAGTTCCGGCAGGTCGTCCAGGCGCGGGTCCGCGACGGCGGCCAGCCGCAGCCGCCCCGCCGCGTGCGCGTCCAGGGCGTGCTGCAGGTGGCTGCGGCCGTGGCCGTTGACGCCGACCACGGCGACCCGCGGCGGGGTCGTGCCGCTCACGCGTCCACCCCGGTGGCCAGCAGGCCGAGCGCGGCGGCGCGCACGGTCCCCGGGGCGGGGGCGGGCCCGTCGGCGACCAGGACGCTCAGCCGGATGCGCAGGGGCTCGTCGGGGGAGACCTCGCGCCGTGCGTCGAACGCCAGGGCGGGGCCGAAACCCGTGTACTCCTCGGTGCGCACGAACCACGGCAGCACCTCGCCGTGCTGCACGGCCAGCAACCACGCGCCGGGCGTGCTCACCGCCAGCCACGGCGAGCGCGACCCGTGGGCGAGCGCGGTCCCGGCGCCGTCGGCGACGAGGGCTTCCGCACCCTGGAACGGGGCCCGCCAGAACCACCCGCCGTAGAAGGCGCCGGGGCGCCCGTTCGTGGCGGGGCTGCCGACGGTGAGCGGGTGCCGGGCGTGCAGCACGGAGGTCCAGTCCAGGCGCCAGCCCCCGGGGGCGGCGGCCGCCCGCAGCCGGCGCTCCTCGCGGAACTGCTCGCCCCCGGCGCGGTCGCGCCAGGAGACGACCTGCCGCGCGGTGCCGGCGCCGTCGCCGTCCTGCTCGACGACGTGCTGCGCGCCGTGGTTCTCCAGCAGCGTGGAGCCCTTCCCGCGCACGTACGTGCGCCCGCCCCAGTGGCTGGTGCCGTCCACGTCGGGCACGGCGATCCCCACGCCCCGGTGGTGGCGGTGGTCGGCGGGGGCGGTGCCGGTCACCGCGGTGCCGCCGAGGGTGCGCACCGGGTGCAGGTGGGGGCGGGGGGAGTCCACCGCCGGCACGGTGGAGCCGTCGTCGAGCACGGCCACCACAGTCCCGGCCGCCGTGAGCGCCGGCTGCGGGCGCAGGGCCGGTGCGGCGGGCGCCGTCGCGGGGACGGGTGCGGGAGCGGGTGCGGGGGGGCTGTCGGTGCTCACGGCGTGACCTCCAGGGAGAAGGGGCCGACGACGGCGGCCGGGCCGTCCGGGCCGCCGAGGGGGGCGGTGGCGAACAGGCCGAGCTCCGCGCCGATCCACTGCCCGGGGGTGGCGGTGAACTCCGGGCCGGTGGCGGCCCAGTCCTCCTCGCCCGTGCGGACGTGGACCCGCACGCGGGCGTCGGCGGTGACGTCCAGGCGCAGGTGCGCGGTGCCGCCGGCGGGCAGCTCCCGCTCGGCCAGGACGGTCTCGTCGTGCTCGCCGTCGGCGCGGCGCGCGACGACCAGGCAGGTGCCGTCCTCGCCGGAGCGGAGCCCCGCCCACAGGTAGTCGCGGCCCAGGACGGTGATCCCGGCGCGCCCGGTGCCGGTGCCCTCCAGGCGCAGCGAGGTCGTCGCGGTGCACCGCACGCCCGGCAGGGGCTGGCCCAGGACCTGCGGCAGCAGGCGCAGGTTCCCGGTGTCGTTCGGCACCGCGCCCAGGCGGAGCTCGCCGCCGCCGGCGCTCGCCCAGCCGGGGCGGGGGTTGGCCTGCCAGCGCCACTGCGGCCCGTACCCGGTGGTGAAACCGTCCGAGCCGGGCAGGACCGGCGAGCGCTGCGCCACCCCGTGCGGGGAGCGGGGTCCGCGCACCGGCGTCCCGCACGTCTGCCCGTCGGCGGCCTCGCCGATGACGGGCCAGCCGTCCTCGCCCCAGCGCACCGGCTGCAGGTGGACCACCCGCCCGGCGGCGCCGCGGTCCTGGAAGTGCAGGAACCAGTCCTGGCCGTCGGGGGTGTCCACCCACGCGCCCTGGTGGGGGCCGTTGACGTCGGTGCCGCCCTGGTGCAGGACGGTGCGCTCCTCGTAGGGGCCCAGGACCGAGCGGGAGCGGAACACCGACTGCCAGCCGGTGGCGACGCCGCCGGCGGGGGCGAAGATCCAGTACCAGCCGTCGCGGCGGTGGAGCTTCGGGCCCTCCAGGGTGGTGAACCCGGGCAGGTCGTCGCCGTCGACGACCGTGCGACCCGGACCGGTGGCCGTGGTCAGCCCGGTGTCGACGGGCACGACGGTCAGGCGGTTCTTCACGCCGCTGCGGCTCTTGGCCCAGCCGTGCACGAGCCAGGTGCGCCCGTCCTCGTCCCACAGCGGGCAGGGGTCGATGAGCCCGAGCCCGCGCAGCAGGGTCCGCGGCGCGCTCCACGGCCCGGCCGGGTCGCTGGCGCTGACCACGAGGATCCCCTGGTCGGGGTCGGGGTAGACGATGTGGAAGGTGCCCTCGTGGTGCCGGATCGCCGGTGCCCACACGCCGCCGCCGTGCCGGGGCAGCTCGTGGTGCTCGCGGGGGGTGAGTTCCGGCAGGGCGTGGGTGAGGATCCGCCAGTTCACCAGGTCGCGCGAGTGCAGGACCGGCAGGCCGGGGACGCGGTTGAAGCTGGAGCAGACCAGGTAGTAGTCCTCGCCGACCCGGATCGCGTCCGGGTCCGGCCAGTCCGCGTCGAGCACGGGGTTGCGGAACCGGGTGACGTCGTCGTCGGGTGGCATGGCCGGAGACTACCGGAAACCGGTTACCCGCGGGAGTTCCCCGCAGGTCCGCGCTGTGGGTACGGTGCCGGGGGACGGGTTTCCCGCCGGGCAGCGGCGGTCACGAGGACGAGGGGGTCCGCGGTGCGGTTCGACACCACGACGGGGCGGGACGCCGGTGCGCCCGGGGCCGCCCCCGCGGGGCGCCTGGGCGCCTTCGACGGGCTCGTCGAGCTGCTGGAGGGTTCCTGGCCCCTGTTCGGCGCCGACGAGCCCACCGGCGAGGAGGTCTGCCGGCGGCTGCGCGCCGCGGTCGGGCTGCCCGCCGACGTCCCCGAGCCGGACGTGCGGGTGGAGGGCACCTGGACGCGCGACGGCCTGGCGGGCACCGAGCTGAGCTGGGACGCCGGTTTCGGCCCCCGCGTGGCCGGGCGCCTGCTGCGACCCGCCGGCGAGCGCGGGCCCCTGCCCGGCGCCCTCGCCCTGCACTGCCACGGCGGCCTGAAGCGCTTCGGCCTGGACAAGCTCGCCGACGGCGCGGACGGGCGCCCGGTGCACCCGCGGCTGCGGGCCGTGCGCGAGGAGCTGTACGACGGGCGCGCGCTCGCCGAGGACCTGGCCCGCGCGGGGCGGGCGGTGCTGGTGCACGACGGCTTCGGCTGGGGCAGCCGGCGGTTGCCGGTGGAGGCGATGCCCGAGCGCGCCGAGCGCCCCGCGCGGCTGGAGCTGGCCGCCCGCCGCGCCGCCGGGGAGGACGTCGACGACGAGGCCGTCGCCTACGACGTCCACGCCGGCCCCGCCGAGGACGCCGTGGCCAAGGCGCTGGGGGTGCTGGGCACCTCCTGGGCCGGGCTGCTGGCCCGCGAGGACGTCCTGGCGGCCCGGGTGCTCGCCGGGCACCCGGGCACCGCGCCCGGCGGCGTGGCGCTGCTGGGCCTGTCCGGCGGCGGGGCGCGCGCGGCGGTGGCGGCGGCGCTGGGTGCCCCGGCCGCCGCGGTCGTCGTCGTCTGCATGACCACCGCGCTGCGCGAGGCGCTCCCGCAGCACCTGCACCGGCACACCTGGGCGCTGATGACGCCGGGGCTGGGGCGGGTGGGGGACTGGCCGGACGTGGTGGCCGCCCGGGCCCCGGTGCCGCTGCTGGTGCAGTCCGGACTGCGCGACCCGCTGTTCCCCGAGGCGGGGGTGCGCCGCGCGGTGGAGCGCATCGCCGCCCGCTACGCCGCCGCCGGTGCACCGGGAGCGTTCACCGGTTCCCTGCACGAGACCGGGCACCGCTTCGACGCGGCCATGCAGCGCGAGGCGTTCGCGTGGCTGGACCGCGTGCACCCCGCAGCCGGCTGAACCGGACCGCCCGGCGGTTCGACCCGGCCCGCCGGCTCAGCCGGCCAGCACCGCCCAGCCGTGCGGCGCCAGCAGCACCCGCTCCCCACCCGCCGCACCGCGCACCTGCCCGGCACCGGCCAGGACCGCGCCCGCCCCCGGCGCGGGCACCTCCCCGCCGGTGCCGGAGACGTCCAGCGCCACCAGCAGGCGGCCGGTGCCGTGGGCGGCGCGCGAGGCGTACACCAGGCGCTCGTTCTCCACGTGCAGCACCTCGGTGCGCGCGTCGTGCAGCCAGCGGTGCCGGCGGCGCAGGCCGATGAGCTCCTGGTGCAGGTGGAAGGTGGGCAGCCCCAGCGGGGACAGGTCCGCCGGGGTGGGCGGCAGCGGCGGGCGCACCGCGTCGTCGCCGCCGGCGCGCTCCTCCTTCACGCCGCGGAAGGCGTGCTCGTCGCCGGCGTAGACCGCGGGGGTGCCGCCCACCGTCATCAGGACCGCCAGCGCGTGCGCCAGGTGGCGCTCGTCGTGCAGGCGGCTGGCGATGCGGGTCACGTCGTGGTTGCCGACGAACGTGAACGGCGCGAACGTCTCCAGGAATCCGTCGTGGCGGCCCAGCGTCCACGCCAGCTCGTGCAGGTTCGCCTCGTTCAGCGCGCTCCAGACGGCCTTCCACAGCTCGTACTGGGTGACGGAGTCCATGCCGGAGGCCGCGACGGTGCCCGCGTAGTCGCCGTGGATGACCTCGCCGACGACGTAGGCGCCGGGGAAGCGCTCGCGCACCCGCTCCAGGACCGGGGCCCAGCGCTGCGGCGGCACGGCGTAGGCGGCGTCCAGGCGCCAGCCGTCCGCGCCGCGGGCCAGCCAGTGCGTCATGACGTCCACGACGAGGTCGGCGACCCCGGGGTCCGCGTGCTCCAGGGCGACGAGGTCGCCGTGGCCCTCGAAGTCGTCGTGGACGGGCACCGCCCCGGGGCCGTCGCCGTCGGGCCAGCGCAGCCGGAACCACCCGGCGGTGGGGGCCGCGGCGCCCTCGCGCAGGACGCGCTGGAAGGCGGGGTGCTCGCGGCCGACGTGGTTGAACACGCCGTCCAGCAGCAGGCGCAGGCCGCGCTCGCGGCAGGCGGCGACGAGGCGGTCGAAGTCCTCCTCCGTGCCCAGGCGCGGGTCGATCCGGAAGTGGTCGACGGTGTCGTACCCGTGCGTGCTGGAGGCGAAGACGGGCCCGAGGAGCAGGCCGTTGGCACCGAGGTCGCGCACGTGGTCCAGCCACGGCAGCAGCCGCAGCAACCGCGGGCCGTCCGCCGGGCCGGCGTCGGGGAAGGCCCCGGTCGCCCCCAGCGGGTAGACGTGCCACCAGATCGCGTCCCGCACCCACTCGGGCACCCGTGCTCCTCCCGCCGGACCGGCCACCATGCTCCCAGCGGCGCACCCGCGCCGCTCGACGGCCCCGGAGCGCGGGCGCCCCGGGGCCGTCGGGGGCGGGGCGTTCAGCGCTGCGCGCCCAGCCGGTCCGGCTGCACGGACGGCCCGTCGGCGGGGCCGCCCGCCGGGGGCGCCACGGGGCCGGCGTGCCGGCCGCGCGGGGTGGCCGCGTCCTCGCCCAGGGCCGCCTCGACGGAGGCCTCGTCCAGGCCGAGGTCGCGCAACCGCTCCACCGCCGCGTCCAGCGCCGCCTCCCGGCGGGCGGTCTCGCCGGCCAGGTCCTCCACGGCGCGCTGCGCGGCCTTGGCCTCCTGCACCGCGCTGCGCACGCGCTCGGCCAGCTCACCGGCCGCGGGCGCGTCGGAGGGCTCGTGGGCGGGCGCGCCGCTGGGCGCGCCCGTCAGCTGCCCGGGGTGGTCGCGCACCTGCGCGGGGTGCACCGCGCCGGCGGCGGCCTGCACCGGGGCGGCGGGGGCGTCGGCGGCACCGGCCGCCGGCCCCCGCCCGCCCGGCGCGCGCCCGCCGCCGCGCAGCGGCAGCGCGGGCAGGAACAGGACCGTCACGAACCCGGCCACCATGACGAGGGCCGCCACCAGGTAGATCAGGCTCGTGGAGTCGGTGAAGCCGACCCGGAACGGGTGGGCGACCGCGTCCGGCAGCGTGCCCAGCACCGAGGTGTCGTCCTGCGCCTCGGCCAGGACGCCCTGCAGGCCCTGCTGGTCCAGGCCCGCCTGCTGCAGGCCGCTGGTGAACGCCGGGTCGCCGGCCGCGGAGCGGTACGCGGAGGAGACGTTCCCGCCGAGGCTGGAGAACAGGATGGACAGGAACACGGCGGTGCCCAGGGTGCCGCCCATCTGGCGGAAGAACGTCACCGAGGAGGTGGCCACGCCGATCTCGCGCGGGGCGGCGGCGTTCTGCACGGCCAGGATGATCGGCTGCATGTTGCCGCCCAGGCCCCAGCCCATGATCAGCATGACGATCATCGTCTGCCACACCGGGGTGTCCGCGTTGACGCGGCTGAAGAGGAACAGCGCCACGACCATCAGGCCGGTGCCGACGACCGGCAGCGGCTTGTAGCGGCCGGTGCGCGCGATGAACTGCCCGGCGAACGCGCTGGCGGACATGATGCCCAGCACCAGCGGCAGCATCTGCAGGCCGCCGACGGTCGGGGAGGAGCCCTTGACCACCTGCAGGTACTGCGGCAGGACGGCCATCGCGCCGAACATGCCCATGCCGAGGATCAGGCTGGCCAGGCTGCCGACGACGAAGGTGCGCCCGCTGAACATGCGCAGCGGCAGCAGCGCCTCCTCGCCGTAGGCGCGCTCGACGAGGACGAACGACACCAGGCCGACGGCGCCCAGGGCGTAGCAGGCCAGCGCCCAGCCCGAGCCCCAGCCCCAGCTGCGGCCCTGCTCGGCGACGATGAGCAGCGGCACCAGGCACAGCACCAGCGTCAGCGCGCCGGGCCAGTCGATGCGGTGGTGCGTGGTGCGCTTGGGCAGCTTGAGGTTGCGCACGACGACGAGCATCGCGAGCGCTCCCAGCGGCACGTTGATCCAGAAGATCCAGCGCCAGCCGGCCAGGCCGAGGATGGACTCCTGGCCGGAGAAGAACCCGCCCGCCACGGGGCCCAGGACGCTGGAGGTGCCGAACACGGCCATGAACCAGGCCTGGTACTTGGCCCGCTCCCGCGCCGGGACGACGTCGGCGATGATCGTCAGCGCGAGCGACATCAGACCGCCGGCGCCCAGGCCCTGCAGGGCGCGCCAGGCGGCCAGCTCGTACATCGAGCCGGAGATCCCGCACAGCGCGGAGCCCACCACGAAGATCGCGATCGCGGCGATGAAGAACGGCCGGCGGCCGTACATGTCGGAGAGCTTGCCGTACAGCGGCGTGGAGATCGTCGAGGTGATGAGGAACGCCGTGGTCGCCCACGCCTGCAGGGAGAACCCGTCCAGGTCGTCGGCGATGGTGCGGATCGCCGTGGCGACGATCGTCTGGTCCAGCGCGCCCAGGAACATGCCCAGCAGCAGGCCGGACAGGATCGCCATGATCTGCCGGTGGCTGAGCTGGGGGCCGTCGGCGGGGGGGTGGGCGGGGCCGGCCGGCTGGGCGCCGGCCGTCGTGCTGCTCATGCGGTCTCCTGGTCGGTGCGCGAGGGGGTGTGGGCGGGGGTGCGCGGGCGCGGGGCGGGCGCCTCGCCGCGCACCCGCTCCAGGCCGTCGGTGAAGCGGGCCAGCAGGGCGACGAAGGTGCCGAGGTCGTCGTCGTCCCAGTCGTCCACGGCGCGCGCCAGCCGCTCCCGGCGCCGCCGCAGCGTGCTGGCGACGACGTCCCGCCCGGCGGGGGTGACCTCCACCCGGCAGGCGCGCCCGTCCTCGGGGTCGGGCAGGCGCTGCAGGAGCCCGCGGCGGACCAGCTCGGCGGTCTGCCGGCTGACCGTGGAGGGGTCGGTGCCGATCCGCTCGGCCAGCGCGCCCACGCGCTGGGCGCCGTGGTCGGCGACGACGAGCAGCACGGTGTGCACGGCGCCGTCGGCCCCGGTGTCGGCGCGGGCGATCTGGGCCTTGAGGGCGTGCAGGGCCCGCAGGGTGCGGGTGACCTCGTCCGACAGGGCGGGCAGCAGGGCGCTGCCGCTCGTCCCCGGAGGGCCGCCGGGCGTCGCCCCGGTGTCGTGGTGCGTGGTGCTCAGGGGTCCTCCCTCGAAGGCGCTGCGCGCCGCTCGCCGTGGTGCGCGACGGGCGGGTCCGTGGTGGGCTGGTGCGGCGGTGGGTGGTGCCGGGTGGTTCCCGGACGCGTGCCCGGTGCGTCGCGCGGTGGCGGTGGCCGCCGTGGTGTAACGGGCCGGGGCTCCGGCGCGAACTACACCTCGGGGTCGCGGCCCGGCGGGGATCGATGACTGCTGCACGCAACCACTGAGGACGAACTTACCAGCCGCGGGCACGCACGGGGGAGCGCAGGATGCCGGACAGGGCAGACGGGTGGGCCGTGCGGCCAGTGCGAGCCGCGGGGCGCCGCCGCGCCGAGCCGTTCGAGCGGGCGCGAGCTCCCTTCCCCGGCGACCTCGAGCGCCGGGAGACCCGCTCCGCGCCGCCGCCGGAGCAGCCCTGCGAGATCACCCTGGCCCCGGAACCGGCCTCCTCGCGAGCCGCCCGCCACGTGGTGGCCGACTGGTGCATCCAGCAGGGCCTCGTGGGCGACGTCGTCGACACCCTCCTGCTCCTGACGGCCGAGGTCGTCACCAACGCCGTCATCCACGGCCGCAGCGACGTCGTCCTGCGCGTGGGCCGCCACGGCTCGCGCGTCCGCGTCGGCGTCGGCGACGAGAACACCCGCCTGCCCCTGCGCCGCGAGTCCGACCCCGACGCCCTCGACGGGCGCGGCATGGCCCTGCTCGAGGCGCTCGCCGACTCCCACGGCGTCGAGGTGCAGCCCCTCGGCAAGGTCGTCTGGTTCGAGGTGGCCACCCACCTGGCCCCCGTGCGCACCGCGCGCGCCTGCTGAGCCCGGACCGCCCACGACCGGCGGCGCCCCGGCCGCGACCTACCCTGGAGGGCGTGGCTGAGACCCGCCGACCCGCCCGCCCGACGCGCCCCGCGGCCCGCCCCGGCGGTTCCCCGGCGGTCGCCGGCACCCCCGGGGCGAGCGGGACGGTGCTCACCACCCTCGCCTGCCTCGCCGCCGCCTGCGCCGCGCTGCTGCTGGCGCTGTCCACCGGCGGCGGGCTGACCCCCTCCGTGCTGGGCGACCCCGGCGCCCTCGTGCGCTACGGGCTGCCGCTGGCCCGCACCGTCCACGACCTGTCGGCGTCCCTGGCCGTGGGCGGCTTCGTCGTGGCCGCGCTCGTGCTGCCGCACCCGTCGGCCGCCTGGTCGCGCGTCGTGCGCGCCGCGGGCGTGGGCGCCGTGGCCTGGACCGTCTCGGCGCTGGCCGTGCTCGTGCTGACCGCCATGGACGTCATCGGCGCGGCCCCCGGCGCCGCCGGCTTCGGCGCCCAGTTCGCCCAGTTCGCCCAGGAGATCGACCTGGGGCGCGCGCTGCTCGTCACGACCGTCCTGGCCGCCGTCGTCGCCACCGTCGGGGCGGCGGCGACCCGCCCGGGCGGGGCCGCCTGGGGGGCGGTGCTGTCCGTCGTCGCCCTGGTGCCCCTGTCGCTGTCCGGGCACGCCTCCGGCTCCGCCTCCCACCAGACGGCCGTCAGCTCGCTGGGCCTGCACCTGGTGGGCGTCACCGTGTGGGTCGGCGGCCTGGCCGCGGTGCTGATCGCCCTGCCGCTGACCGGCCGGCGCGCCGCGGCGGGGGAACGGGCCGTGGACCTGCCCGCCGTGGCGGCCCGCTACTCGGCGCTCGCGCTGTGGTGCTTCGCGGGCGTGGCCCTGTCCGGCGTCGTCAACGCCGCGGTGCGCCTGGGCGGCTGGTCCGGCCTGGGCACCGCCTACGGCGCCCTCGTCGTCGCCAAGACCGCGGCCCTGGTGCTGCTCGGCGCGCTGGGGGCCTGGCACCGCCGCCGCACCCTGCCGCTGCTGGCCACCTCCCCGCGCACCTTCTGGCGCGTGGCGGCCGGCGAGCTCGTCCTGATGGCCGCCGCCACCGGGCTGGGCGTGGCCCTCGGCCGCACCCCCACCCCCGTGCCCGAGGACGTCCCCGGCACCGACCCCGTCAGCGAGCTGCTGGGGGAGACCGCCCCCCCGCCGCTGACGGCGGCCCGCTGGTTCACCGAGACCTCCCCGGACCTGCTGTGGCTGCTGATCGGGACCGGCCTGCTCGTCGGCTACCTCCTGGGCGTGCGCGTGCTGCGCCGCCGCGGCGACCGCTGGTCCGCCGGGCGCACCGCCTGGTGGGTGCTGGGCTGCCTGGCCCTGCTGTTCGTCACCAGCGGCGGGCCGGCCGCCTACGGCCGCCTGTCCTTCAGCGCCCACATGCTCCAGCACATGCTGCTGACGATGGCGGTGCCGCCGCTGCTCGTCCTGGGCGCCCCGGTGACGCTGGCGATGCGCGTGCTGCCCGCGCGCCGCGACGGCTCCCGCGGCGCGCGCGAGTGGCTGATGGAGGTCGTGCACTCGCGGTACCTGGCCCTGGTGGGGCACCCGCTGGTGGCGGCCGCGCTCTTCGCCGGCTCGCTGATCGTCTTCTACTACTCGCCGCTGTTCGAGCTGGCGCTGCGCACCCACGTCGGGCACGAGCTGATGATGGTGCACTTCCTGGGCACCGGGTACCTGTTCTCGTCGGTGCTCATCGGGGTCGACCCCGGCCCGCACCGCCCGGCGCACCCGCTGCGGCTCATCCTGCTGCTGGCGACGATGGGCTTCCACGCCTTCTTCGGCGTGGCCCTCATGCAGGGCACCCAGCTGCTGGCGGCCGACTGGTTCAGCCAGGTCGCCCCGGGCGCGGACCTGCTGGCCGACCAGCGCAAGGGCGGGGACATCGCCTGGGGCATCGGCGAGGTCCCCACCCTCGTGCTCGTGCTGGGCGTGGCGGTGGCGTGGTCGCGCTCGGACACCCGGGAGAACCGCCGCCGCGACCGCGCGGCCGAGCGCGACGGCGGCCGCGAGCTGGCGCAGTACAACGCCATGCTGGCCCGCCTGGCCGACCACGACCGCGCACCGGAGCAGTCGCGCGAGGACTAGGGCGCCGGGGGCTCAGGCCAGCTGCACGTCCAGCACCGAGGCGTCCACGGTCTTGGTGAACGGGCACAGCCCCAGCGCCTGCTCCAGCACCGCGGAGGCGTCGGTGCCCGCGTCGGGCAGCGTCACGCGCAGCGCGTAGCGGGCGGTGTAGCCGGGGTCGCCCTTGGCCAGGGTCACGCGGGTCTCGACCTGCGCGCCCTCGGTGCTGCCGCCGGTGGTCGAGGTGGCGATGCGCAGGGACTCCATCAGGCAGCTGCCGAGCGCGGCGGCCATCAGCTGCTCGGGGTTGGTGCCGTTGCCGGTGCCGTCCAGGCTGGTCGGCTCGCTGACGTCCAGGGCGAGGGCGCCGTCGTCGGAGCGGGCCGAGCCCGGCGACGAGGTGACGACGGCCGTGTACAGGTCGTTGGTCATGCCCCCGACGCTAGGGCGCCGCGCGCCGGCCCGCTCGGTGATCACCCCCTGCCCCGCCGCACCCCGCCCTGCCGCACCCCGCCGCGCCGTGCCCGGCCGGTGACCGCGATGATGGGCGGGCAGCACCGCGAGGACCCCGCAGCCTGGAAGGACCAGCGACGCTCATGGACAACGCCGCCGTGCCCGACTTCACGGTCGAGACCCTCGGCCCCTGCACCGTCGACTCCCCGCTGGCGCCCCGGTTGCAGGCCCGCCGCACGACCCACCACTACATCGACGAGACCGACCACGTCCTGTTCGACGACACCCTGTCCAAGGTGGCGCGGCGGGTGGAGGACCAGCACGACCTGGGCGCCCTGACCGACCTGCCGAGCCTGGAGCCCACCGGCCCGCGCAAGAAGATCTTCTTCGACCCCTCCAAGACCCGCGTGGGCATCGTGACCTGCGGCGGGCTGTGCCCGGGCATCAACAACGTCATCCGCGGGCTCGTCTCGGAGCTGACGAACCACTACGGCGTGCGCCGCATCTACGGGTTCAAGAACGGCTACCAGGGCTTCGTGCCGCGCTACGGGCACGACGTCGTGGACCTGACCCCGGACACCGTCGAGGGCATCGACGCCGAGGGCGGCACTATCCTGGGCAGCTCGCGCGGGCAGCAGGACACCGCGGAGGTCGTGGACTGCCTGGAGCGCATGGGCATCGGGGTGCTGTTCGTCATCGGCGGCGACGGCACCCTGCGCGGGGCGCAGAAGATCTGCGCGGAGGTCGCCGAGCGGGGGCTGAAGATCGCGGTGGTCGGCATCCCCAAGACCATCGACAACGACATCCCCTTCATCGACCAGAGCTTCGGGTTCCAGAGCGCGTTCAGCGAGGCCACGCGCTCGATCCGCTCCGCGAAGGTGGAGGCCCGCACGGCGCCCAACGGCGTCAGCATCGTCAAGCTCATGGGGCGGCACTCGGGTTTCATCGCCTGCTACGCGGCACTGGCGCAGAACGACGCCGACTTCGTGCTGATCCCCGAGGTGCCGTTCGTGCTGGACGGGTCCGGGGGGTTCCTGGAGCTGCTGCGGGCGAAGGTCGCCAGCCAGGGGCACGCCCTGGTGGTGGCGGCCGAGGGCGCGGGGCAGGAGCTGTTCGACGACGACGACCAGCGCGACGCCTCGGGGAACAAGAAGCTGCAGGACGTGGGCCGGCTGCTGCGCCAGGCCGTCGCGGACGACTTCGCCGCGAACGGCCTGGAGCTGAACCTGCGCTACATCGACCCCAGCTACGTCATCCGGTCCGTCCCGGCGAACCCGTACGACAGCGTGTACTGCATCCGCCTGGCGCACGCCGCCGCGCACGCGGCGATGGCCGGGCGCACGAACATGGTGGTGGGCCGCTGGCGCCGCCGGTTCGTGCACATCCCGATCCGGCTGGCCGTCTCGGCGCGCAACCAGGTCGACCCGCACGGCGACCTGTGGTGGTCGGTGCTGGAGGCGACGGGGCAGCCGTGGTCGTTCGGCGGTGCGCCGGCGGAGCGGGTCACGGTGTTCGGCGGGCAGTGAGGCTCTGCGGACAGTGACGTTCCCCTGACCTTCGGTCATGTGTCACCGGGAGGTCACAGAGTTCGCACAGGGTGGGGTGTGCCCCCGGACGCGCACGGAGCGCCGGGTGTCGACGAGAGCCGACGAAAGGCCACCCCACCGCCATGAGCACCCTCTCCCCCCTGCCCGGGACCCAGTCCCGCCGGCGCCGCACCCTGGCCGCCGCCGCGGTCGCGCTGGTCGGCGCGAGCGCCCTCACCGCCTCGCTGGAGACCTCCGCCGCCGCGCCTGTCGCCCCCGCGACCGCCGAACCCGAGCGCTACGTCGGTTCCGTCGAGGTCGTCCGCGAGGTCGGCTCCTCGCCCCAGACCCTGCGCAGCGACGCGAACACCCTGCGCGGCACCGTGTTCGAGGACTCCGACCGCGACGGCCGCAGCGACGGCGAGGAGGGCGTCGCCGGCGTCGCCGTCTCCAACGGCCGCGACGTCGTCCGCACCGACGAGCAGGGCCGCTACGAACTGCCCGTGTTCGACGGCATGACCGCGTTCGTCACCCAGCCGTCCGGCTGGCGGGTCCCCGTCGACGCGAACGGCGTCGCGCAGTTCCACTACCACCACCTGCCCGCCGGTTCCCCCGAGCTGCGCTTCGGCGGCCTGGCGCCCACCGGGCCGCTGCCGTCGGCGGTGAACTTCCCGATCGTGCGCGGCGACGAGCAGGCGCAGGACGCGCAGGCGCGGTGCGCGATCCTCGCCGACGTCCAGACCTACAGCGGCCGTGAGCTCGGTTTCGCCCGCGACGGCCTCGTGGCCGACCTCGTCGGCCTGCAGCGCGACGAGCAGGAGCAGAGCGAGGAGCAGCGCCTGGTCGAGTGCGGAGCGCTCATGCTCGGCGACGTCGCCGGCGACGACCTGGGGCTGTACCCGCGCATCAAGGAGGTGCTGGGCGCCTCGGGCCTGCCGCTGCGGTTCGTGCCCGGCAACCACGACATCGACTTCGACTCCACCGACCCCGAGCACTCCTTCGACACCTTCAAGCGCGAACTCGGCCCCACCACGTACTCCTACGACGTGGCCGACGTCCACTACGTCGTCATGAACAACGTGAAGTACCCCTGCGGGCCGGAGGACGACGCGGACGGCACCCGCCCGCACTGCGCGGACCCCGAGGGCTCGCCCTCCTACTCCGGCGTGCTCGGCCAGGAGCAGCTGGACTGGCTGCAGGCCGACCTGGCGACGGTCCCGGAGGACAAGCTCGTCGTCGTCGCCACCCACATCCCGATGGTGTCCTTCGCCGACGCCACCTCCACGAAGCACCAGACCGCCGACGTGCTGAAGATGTACGAGCTGCTCGAGGGCCGCCCCGCCCTGTCGGTGTCCGGGCACACCCACTCCACCGAGCGCATGCTCACCGGCGACAGCTACGCCGGGTGGGAAGAGGCCGTCGGCGTCACGGAACTGCCGTTCCCGCACGTCGTCGCCGGCGCCCCCAGCGGCGACTGGTACTCCGGCGACCTCGGCGTCGAGGGCCGCCCCATGGCGCTGCAGCGCGACGGCGCCCGCCCCGGGTTCCTGACGCTCGACGTCGACGACAGCGAGTTCACCGACACCTTCCACGTCATCGGCGAGGACGCGCAGGAGCAGATGGCGCTGTCGCTGAACTCCCCGCGCTGGCGCGACTGGTTCACGCAGCTCGTCACCTTCGCCGAGGCCCGCGAGGCCGGCCGGTGGGACGCGGTGCCGCCGGTGAACGTCAACGACCTGGGCGACCCGGGCCTGGTGACCCCCGGCGACCTGTCGCAGGACACGTTCCTGACCGCGAACGTCTGGTACGGCTCCAGCGACACCGAGGTGTCCGTCTCCATCGACGGCGGCGACCCGCAGCCGGCGACCCGCACCCAGCAGGCCGAGGGCGAGGCGCCGAACACCGGCGCCCGCTTCGCCGACCCGGCCGCCGCCACCCGCCAGCTGCAGGTGGCCCGCTTCGGCTTCGAGAGCACCTCGGGCAACGAGTACGCCCAGGGCTTCGAGCTGTACGGCGGCAGCGAGTACGGCCCCGGGCCGGCGCAGCCGGGGAACAACCTCGCCGACCGCGCCACGCACATCTGGCAGTACCGGCTGCCCGCCGGGCTGACCGAGGGCGTGCACACCGCCGAGGTGACCGCCACCGACGTCGCGGGCCGGCAGTACACCGACACCCACACCTTCGAGGTCCGCGCGGAACTGCCGCGCCAGGACTTCCGCACGGAGGTCTTCGAGGACTCCGAGGGCTGAGCCCCCCGCACGCACGGCGCCCCGCACCCCGCCAGGGGGTGCTGGGCGCCCGCGCGTCCTCCCCCTCGCGGAAACCAGTGTTTCCGCCCCGGGAAGGGCGTCCCTCAGGGCGGAAACACTGGTTTCCGCGGGGAGGGGGTGGGGTCAGGAGACGGGGTTGAGGCGCGCGATGACGCCCTTGGCGGTCTGCCCGAAGCGGTAGGACTGCGTCAGGTAGGCGTTGCAGAAGATGTTGCCGCCCGCGAACAGGGGCACCACGAACTGCGCCACGCGCTGGCGGCCCTGCCACTTCGCCAGGTCCGCCGGGGTGTTCGCGGTGGGCAGCGTGGCGTCCTTCACGCTCACCGGCTCACCGCGCTGCTCGGCGGCGTCCGAGGCCTGGGCGATCTTGCGGCCGGCGTACGCCGCGTACGCGGTGGCCACCGCCCCGCCGAGGACGAGACCGACCTTCAGGGCGCCGACGCCGCCGTAGCCCTTCTGCGCCGCCACGCGGTGGCCGCTGGCGGCGGTCAGCGCGGAGCCGGTGACCAGGACGGTCGCGATGCCGCCCCACTGCGCCAGCTGGAAGCGGCGCCACGCGGAGGCGGCGACCTCGATGCGGTCGGAGCCGGCGGCCAGGTCGCTGCCGGACTTGTTGACGCCGGCGACGCCCATCACGGACCCGCCGAACCACAGGGCCGAGGCGAGGTCGTGCACGGCCTGGGTGACGTAGCGGTTGTCGCTGGTGCTCACGGGTACCTCCAGGGGGAGACGGTGGTGTCGTTGCCCTTCCCCTGCCCCGCGGCGCGCCGTTCACACGTGGATCCGGGGCGCGGGGGGTGCGGAGGTGCGTGGTGAAGGTGGCGGCCAGCGGGACGTACGACGCCGGTGAGGGCAGCCGGCTGCCCGCGGGGGAGGTGCACGCCTGGGAACCCGGTCAGAACCAGACCGCCTGCGGGGTGCCGCTGCGCCGGGCGGGGCTGGGGCGCTTCCCGCACGTGGACTTCTCCGACACCGACCCGGTCACCGGCGGCAGCGCCGACGCGGTGCGCTGGGTGTGCCCGAAGTGCGTGGCGGCCACCACCCCGCGCCGGCAGCGCACCGGGCGCCGGTGGGAGCGTACCGACCCCCGGCCCTGAGCGGCGTGCCGGGCGGACCCGCGCCCCCGACCGCGGTCCGCGCGGCCCGGGGGAGTGGGGGAGACTGACCGGGGTGGGTGCAGCCGCGCCCGGGGACGAGGAGGCCGGGTGTCGGAGCGCGTCGAGGTCCCCACCGGGGAGCAGGGCGGGGCCCGCAACGTGGCCAGCGCCCCCAGCCCGCTGCCGCCGCCGCCGGACGCCGGGCGCGTCGCCGACGGCGACGCGCGGCGCGAGCTGCTGGAGCTTGCCATCGAGGCCGCCGGCGTCGGCACCTTCGACTGGGACCTCGTCGACGGCACCCTGTCGTGGGACGAGCGGCTGGTGGAGCTGTTCGGCTACGGGCCGGCCGCCCTCGTCAGCACCATCGAGGCGTTCGACGAGCGCCTGCACCCGGAGGACCTGCCGCGCGTCAGCGCCGACCTCGAAGCGGCGATCGCCGCCTGCGGCAGGTTCGCGGCGGAGTACCGGATCGTGCTGCCGGGCGGGGACGTGCGCTGGATCGGTGCCCGCGGCCGCGCGCTGGGCGACGAGCGCGGCGTCGCGGTGCGGGTGCTGGGGGCGGCGTGGGACGTCAGCGCCCACCGCGAGGCCGAGGCGCGGGTGACGCGGGTGCTGGAGTCGATGTCCACGGCGTTCTTCTCGCTGGACACCTCCTGGCGGTTCACGTACGTCAACGCCGAGGCCGAGCGGGTGCTGGGCCGCGAGCGCCACGAGCTCCTCGGCGGGGTGGTGTGGGACCTGTTCCCCGCCGCCCCCGGCAGCGACTTCGAGGTGAACTACCGCCGTGCGATGGAGCGCGGCGAGACGGTGACGTTCGACGCCCACTACCCCGCGCCCCTGGACACCTGGTACGAGGTGCGCGCCTGGCGCACCGGCGAGGGCCTGGCGGTGTACTTCCTCGACGTCACGGAGCAGCGCCGCGCCCAGCAGCAGTCCGCGCGGGCGGCGCGGCGCACGGAACTGCTGGGGCGCATCACCGCCGAGCTGACCGGCACGCTGGACAACGACGAGGCGGCCCGCCGGCTGGCGCGGCTGGTGGTGCCCGCGCTGGCGGACTGGGCGATCGTCACCCTCGTCGACGACACCCACCAGGCGGGCACCCGCCGCGGCCTGCGCGACGCCGCCGCCTGCCACCGCGACCCCGCGCTGCAGCCGGTGCTCGAGGAGTACGCGCACGCCCGCCTGCGCCTGCTCACCGACGACACGGTCGTGGTGCGGGCGATGACCACCGGCCGGCCGCAGTCCCTGCACAGCGGTGCCACGGCCGCCGTGCAGGCGATGCTGCCGCCCGGCCCGGTGCGCGAGCAGCTGGCGCTGCTGGCCCCGGAGTCGGTGGTGGTGCTGCCGCTGACCGGGCGCGAGGGCCCGGTGGGGATGCTCTCGCTGGCCAACCGCGCCGAGCGCGGCGACTTCAGCGCCGACGACCTCGTCACCGTCGAGCACGTCGGCGCCCGGGCCGGCATCGTGCTGGACAACGCGCGCCTGTACCGCCAGCAGCGCGAGCTGGCCGAGGGCCTGCAGCGGTCCCTGCTGACGGCGCTGCCCGAACCGGACCACCTGCAGGTCGTGGCCCGGTACCAGCCGGCGGCGCAGGCGGCGCAGGTCGGCGGTGACTGGTACGACGCGTTCCTGCAGCCCGACGGCGCCACGGTGCTCGTCATCGGTGACGTGGTGGGCCACGACACGCAGGCCGCCGCCGCGATGAGCCAGGTGCGCACCCTGGTGCGCGGGATCGCCGCGGCCGGCGGGGGAGCGCCCGCCGAGGTGCTGCGCACCGTCGACCGGGTCGTGCACACGCTGCGGGTGGACACCACCGCCACCGCCGTCGTGGCGCGCCTGGAGCACGACGGGACGCTGCCGGCGGGCACCACGCGGGTGCGCTGGTCCAGCGCCGGTCACCCGCCGCCGATGGTCCTCACGCCCGGTGGGCGCGTGCGGGTGCTGAGCGGCGAGCACGCCGACCTGCTGCTCGGCGTCCTGCCGGACGCCCCCCGCGAGGAGTTCTCCGAGGTGCTGGAGCTCGGCAGCACCGTCCTGCTGTACACGGACGGTCTCGTGGAGCGGCGCGGGCAGTCCCTCGACGCGGGCCTGGAGCTGCTGCGCCGCACCCTGGCGGAACTGGCCGCGCAGGGGGGCGACCTGGACGCGCTGTGCGACGGGCTGCTGGCCCGGATGCTGCCGGAGCAGCAGGAGGACGACGTGGCGGTCATCGCGGTGCACCTGCACCCGCAGGACCGGCCCGGTCACCCCCCTCGCCCCACCCCCACCCCCACCCTTCGGTGATCATGCACAGTCGAATGCTCGACCGTGCATGATCACCGGGAGGTGGGGGCGGGTCAGGGGGCCGTCGCCGCGAGGCTGCTGCCGCGCAGGTCGGCGACGGCGGCGGTGAGCACCCGCGCCACGTCCGCGTCGCCGTCCACGTCGGGGTCGTTCACCGTGACGCCCACGACGAGGTCGCCGACGCGGGCGGCGCCCGCGGTGACGGGGGTGCCGTTCGACTCCCAGCGCGCCGCCCACGTCTCGTCGGCGCCGGGGACGTCCACGGTGGTGCGGGTGAGGTCCTCGCTGAAGCCGCAGGTGGGGGAGTCGTTCGCGACGAGGTGGGCGAAGGCCTCCGGCCCGGTGCCGGGCGCCCAGCCGGTGACGACCACCTCCACGGACGTCTGGTCCAGCCGGTTGGAGTCCTCCTGCGCCCAGCCCCACTGCCGCCCGGCGATCTGCGGCGGGTCGAGGGGCGTCTCACCGCAGCGTTGCCCGGCGACGGTGGGGTTCTTCGCGTACTGCCCCAGGTCCAGCAGCAGCACCTGCCCGGCGGGCAGGGCGGCGACGAGCCCGGGCAGGTCCGGGACGGCGTAGGCGACGGCGCCCGGGTCGGCGGGCGCGGTCGTCGGCAGCGGGGTCGAGGGCACGGCGGGCGTGGTCACGGCGGGCGTGGTCACGGCGGGGGTGGACGCGGCAGGGGTGGGCGCGGCGAGCGTGGGCGGAGCCCCCGTGGAGCGCTGGGTGGGGCTCGCGGTGGGGCTCGCCGCCGGCCTGGTGCGCACCGCGCCGTCCGGCAGCACCTGCACGGTCAGCGGGACGGCGGCCAGCGCCGCCAGGGTCGCCACCGCCCAGGTCGCGCGGCGGCGGCGGTGCCGGATGCGGATGCGGGTGCGGGTGCCGGTGGTCAGGGCGCTCTCGTCCACCGCGCCGGTGCGCACGTCCTGCTCCAGGGCGGTGCGCAGCAGGTCCTCGAGGTCGCGCTCGTCACGCACGGTCGTCCCCCTCCTCGGCGATGAGCCGGCGCAGCGTCGCCAGGCCGCGGTGGGCGTTGCTGCGCACGGTGACGGTGGAGCAGTCCAGGAGCTCGGCGATCTCCTCGTCCGGCATCCCCTCGTACAGGCGCAGCACGAGGGTGACGCGCTGGCGGTCCGGCAGCCGCCGCAGCAGCGCCAGGCAGCGCTGGCGCTCGGCGTGCCCGCCGGAGGCGTCGGGGACGGCGAGCTCGGGCAGGTCGGCCGGGTCGCTGGCCTGCTCGCGCCGCCAGGGCCTGCGGCGCAGCGAGGTGACGGCGTTGACGACCATCCGGTTCAGGTACGCGGAGGGGTCGTCCACGGCCTCGATGCGCGACCACTTCAGCACGCACGTGGCCAGGACGTCCTGCACGACGTCCTCGGCCTGGTGCGGGTCGCGCAGCAGGGCGCGCGCCAGGCGCACCAGCTGCGGTCCCTTCCACGCCACGAGGGACTCCAGGTCCCACACCCCCGGCCCCCGGCCGTCGGTGGGGTCCCCTCCCTCCCCACCGCGACCGGCGCGGTCCCTCAGCCGCGGGTGCCGCGCGGGGACCGCGCGGGTGCCGTCGTCGGAGGGAGCCACACCTGGACGACGCGGCCCGCGGCCCGGGCGTTGCACGGTCCCGGCGACTTCCTGCGGGCGCGTCGTGGGAGGGTGCCCCGGTGGTCCTGGAACACGCGCTGCTGGACGTCCGGCCCGGGCAGGAGGACGCCTTCGAGGAGGCGTTCGACCGGGCGCGCGGCACCATCTCCTCGATGCCGGGGTTCCGGTCGCTGCGCCTGTCGCGCTGCCTGGAACGGCCCGGCACGTACCTGCTGCTCGTGGAGTGGAACACCCTCGAGGACCACACCGAGGGTTTCCGCGGCTCGGCGCGGTACCAGGAGTGGAAGGCGCTGCTGCACCGCTTCTACGACCCGTTCCCCGTGGTGGAGCACTTCACCGAGGTCGCCCGGGCCTGAGCCGCCGCCCCGCCTCGCCCGCCTCAGCCGGCGGCCTCGGCGGTGCGGGCGACGGCCGCCAGGGTCGCGGGGATGCCCTCGTGCGCGGCACGGGTCCGGTCCTCGACCTGCCGCTGCGCGTCCGCCCCGTACCGCTCGGCGAAGAACGCCAGCCCCGCGGGCAGGAACTCCCACGACTCCGTCAGGAGCGTGCCCCCGTCCACGGGGGTGAAGGTGAAGCCCCACCGCACCCGGTCGCCGCCGACGACGAAGGCGAACTCCCGGCCGCGGTCGGCGGCGACCACGCGGCTGCGGGTCTCCCACACCCGGCCGGGCACCTCGTTGCGACCGGTGAACCAGGACCCCACCTGCCCCGGGGTCCCCTCGTCCCACCGGCAGCCCGTGCACACCGGGCTCCACTCGCCGGTGCGGGTCACGTCGGAGACGAGGTCGTACAGCGCCTCGGGGGAGGAGCGGACCACGAGCGAGGCGGAGTGCGTCAGGCTGTCCACGGGCCGATCCTCCCAGGAGCACCGGCCTACCCGAACAGCAGTTCCCGCGCCGGGTCCACCAGCTTGCGCACCGTGCGGCCGGAGCGGAACTCGCCCAGGGCGCGCATCGACCACGCGGCCCCGTCGCGCACCACGGCCGCCATGAGGACGGCGGTGGTGTCCTGCGTGTCGCTGAGCTCGTAGCGCACGAGTTCCGCCCCGCCGATGTCCAGCAGGCGGCAGAAGGCCCGGCTGACGGCGGTGAACCGCTGCCCGCCGAAGGAGTTGATGGTGAACACCAGCGCGTGCACGTCGGCGGGCAGGTCGCCCAGGCGCACGCGGATCTGCTCGTCGTCACCCTCACCGGCGCCGGTGAGGTTGTCACCGCTGTGGGTGATCGCACCGCGGAACGCGTCCTTGGACATGAACCACACCGTGGCGAGGTTCTTCCCCCGGGCGTCGAACGCGATGCAGGAGGCGTCCAGGTCGATGCTGCGGCCGCGCGCGGCGGGGTCCCAGCCCAGGCCCAGAGTGACGGCGCTGAGCGGGGGAGCGCCGGTCTTCACCAGCGACACCGTCTGGTCCTTCACCAGGGACACGCGGCCCTTGTCGAGGTTCAGCGGGGTGCGGGCGGGCTCCGGTGCAGGTTCCGCAGCTGCGGGAGCGGGTTCGTCGTCCACCGTGATGCCGAAGTCCGTGGCCAGCCCCGCCAGGCCGCTGTCGTAGCCCTGCCCCACCGCGCGCAGCTTCCACCCCGGCCCGCGCCGGTACAGCTCCCCGGCGACGAACGCGGTCTCGGGCCCCGCCTCGGGCACGTCGAACCGGGCCAGTTCCGCGCCGTCCGCCGCCAGGACCCGCAGGTGCAGGCCGGGGACCTGCCCGAACGTGCCGCCGTCCGCGGACGCCGCCAGCACCACCCGCTCCACCTGCGCCTCCACGGCGGGCAGGTCCACCTCCACCGCGCCGTCGCGGCCGTACCGCACCGCACCGGAGGGGTGGACGGGCTGGTTGTAGAACACGAAGTCGTCGTCGGAACGGACCTTCCCCGCACCCGTCAGCAGCAGGGCGCTGGTGTCGACGTCCGGCACGCCGGGCCCGGAGTCCCAGCCCAGGACGGCCCGCACGGGCGCGGTGGGCAGTTCGGTGTTGGACCCCTTGGTCAGCCGCGTCGCCATGGCGCCATCCTGCCGCTACTTCGCGTCCGACCACCGCCGCACCACCGCGACGTCCGCGACGAAGCGCACCCCGCCACCCGCCCACCTCCGCGCGGTGGCCTCCAGCGCCGAGCGCAGCAGGTCCGCCGCCGCGTCCGCGTCCGGCTCCGGGACGTGCAGCAGCAGCTCGTCGTGCAGGCACAGCACGACGCGCCCCGCACCGCCGGCGTGCGCACCGCCCCCGGTGGCCAGACCGGCCCGCACCGCCGCCGCCCACGCCTTGAACAGCTCCGCCGCGGTGCCCTGCACGACGGCGTTGCGGGCGAAGCGCCCCCGCACGGCCCGCGCCTCCTCCGGCAGGTCCGCGCTGCCCACCCGGACCGGGCGCCCGCCCCAGGTGGACACGTCCCGTCCCGCGCGGCCGTCCTCCTCGGCGGCGCGCAGGAACGCCAGCGCCGCCGGGTAGGCGCGCTCCATGCGCCGCAGCGCCTCCCCGGCCGCACCGGACGTCTGCCCGTACATCGCCGCCAGGACGGCGACCTTCGCGGTGGCGCGGTCCGCGCCCAGGGCGGCGGCAACGGGCGCGTACAGGTCGTCGTCGCGGGTGGCGGCCGCCAGGCCCGCGTCGCCGGACAGCACCGCCAGCACCCGCGGCTCCACCTGCCCCAGGTCGGCGCGCACCAGCACGTGCCCGGGCTCGGCCGCCACCGCGGGACGCAGCTCGGCGGGCAGGTTGTGCAGCCCCGCCTGCGCGGTCATCCGCCCGCCCCCGCCGTCGGAGGCCGACCACGCCCCCCGCAGCCGGCCGTCGGCGCCGACGTGGTGCTCCAGCCACCCGTGGCCGTACGTGGTGGCCAGCCGCTCCGCCCGCCGCCAGCGCAGCAGCGCCTCCACCACCGGGTGCGCACCGCGCAACCGCTCCAGCCGCCACGCCCGCGTGTCCGGCACGTCGAAACCCAGCTGCCGCAGCGCGGTGAGCACCTGGGCGGGGTTGCGCAGGTCCACCGGCCCCAGCAGCTCGCGCACCGGGGCGTCCCGCGCGGCGCGCGCGGCCGCCTCCGCCGCCGGGCCGTCCGGGCGCGGGCCGACCTCGGCGACCACGACCGCCTGCGCGGTGGCGCGGTCCACCGGCAGGCCCGTGCGCTCCAGCTCCACCGCCAGCAGCGCCGCCGCCGACTCGCTCCACGCCGTCTGCACCGGCAGCGGCGGGGGCGCCGGGTGCGGGCGCGGGTCCGGCCGAGCGGCCAGGGCCCGCTGCTGCCCGGCGGCGGTGTGCAGGGCGAGGACCGCCCAGCGCGCCGCCCGCTGCAGCCGCTCGGCGGGCTCGGCGTCCGGGCCGAACGCGCGGCCCTCGGTCCAGCCCGCGGTGAGCCGGCCGTCCTCGCCGACCGGGCCGGCGTCACCGGCCAGGGTGCCGTCCAGGTCCAGCAGCCCCGTGCCGTGCGCGGCCTCGCGGTGCTGCGCGGGCGGCGGCGGCTCGGGCAGGCCGTGCGCCGCCGCCCACGCCGCGCCCGGGTCGTCGCGCGAGCCGCCCACCAGCAGC
The DNA here is from genome assembly GCF_050871525.1 of Kineococcus auxinigenes. Lineage (NCBI taxonomy): Bacteria > Bacillati > Actinomycetota > Actinomycetes > Kineosporiales > Kineosporiaceae > Kineococcus > Kineococcus auxinigenes. The sequence continues at coordinate 24,725 of NZ_JBKBCT010000038.1, forward strand.
CGGTGCACGGCCGCCACGTCGTGGCAGCGGGCCAGGTGCACGCCCCCGGCGACCAGCGGGGCCGCCGTGCCCGCCGCCGACCACCACGTCCACCGCGGCGCCAGGCCCCGCTCCACCCGGCGCACCAGCTCGGCCGGCTCGCCCGGCAGCGGCAGCGGGCCACCGGCCGCGGCCAGGCCCACCCCCAGGCCGGGCACCACGACCAGCCCCAGGGGCTCACCGGTGCGCGCGCCCACCCGGTGCAGCGCACCGGCGAGGTCCGAGGCGGCGTCCACGCGGTCATCCTGCCCGTCGGGGCGGACACACCCGCCGCGCGCGCCTCAAGACGGCCCCGGTGAGCGCCGATGGAGGAGGACCCGCTCCGTCTCACGGGTCCACGGAAGGTCGTCCCCCATGTCGTCCCTGCTGCGCCGCCTCCGCGTCGGCACGCGCCTCGCTCTCGCCTTCGGGATCGTGCTGGCCCTGCTCGTGGTCACCGGTGCCACTGCGCTGGCCAGCATCTCCGCGCAGTCGCGCTCGCTCGCCGAGCAGCGCCAGATGACCCAGCTGCTGCGCTTCGTCGACGGGCAGCGCTTCTGGGACGCCGACGTCAGCGGCTGGCAGGCCGCCTACGCGTGGGACGCCCGCCGCATCGGGTTGCCCGAGGCCGTGGAGGACTCCTCCGCCAACCGCGCCGGGTTCCTGGCGTCCAAGGCCGAGCTGCAGGACGCCCTGGCCGCGGCGCCCACCGCCCTGATGACCGACGCCGAGCGCGAGCTCGCCGAGCAGGTCGCCTCCCTGTGGGACGACTACTTCGCCTCCGACGAGCGCGCCGTGGCGCTGTACCGGGCGGGCGACGTGGTGGCCGCCGAGGCCGAGGTCCTGGAGGTCGGCTTCGTCGCCTACGCCGACATGCTGACCGCCACGCAGGAGCTGGCCGCGTCCGTGGACGCTCGCGCCACCGCCGCCGCCGCGGCGGCCGACGCCGCCGCCGCCCGCAGCCGCACCCTCGTCCTCACCGCGCTGGTCGCCGCGGCCGTCCTGACCGTGCTGCTGCTGGTGGTCCTCACCCGCAGCGTCGTCGGCCCGCTGCGCCGCAGCGTCGCCGACCTGCACCGCGTCGCCGAGGGCGACCTGACCGTCGCCCCCGTCGTCGACGGCGGCGACGAGTTCCGCGACATGGCGCAGGCCCTGGAGGCCGCCGTGACCGCCACCCGCCGCACCGTCGGCGAGGTCGCCGGCAGCGCCCGCGAGGTCGCCGGGATGGCCGACGAGCTGGCCGGGCGCTCGCAGGAGCTGTCCGCCGCCAACGAGCGCACCGCCGGTGACACCGACCGGGCGTCCCGCTCGGCGGACGTGGTCTCCGCGGACGTGTCCACCATCGCCGCGGGCGCGGACGAGCTGGGCGCGGCCATCAACGAGATCTCCTCCGGCATGGCGCAGTCGGCGTCGGTGGCCCGCGAGGCCGTCGAGGCCGCCGAGACGACCCGCACCACCGTCGCCGAGCTGGGCGAGGCGACCCGTGCGATCGCCAGCGTCGTGGGCACCATCACCGCCATCGCCGAGCAGACGAACCTGCTGGCGCTGAACGCCACCATCGAGGCGGCCCGCGCCGGGGAGATGGGCAAGGGGTTCGCCGTGGTGGCCGGGGAGGTCAAGGACCTGGCGCAGCAGACCGCCAGCGCCACCGAGGACATCACCCGCAAGGTCGCCGCCATCGAGCGCGGCAGTTCCGAGGCGGCCACCACCATCGGCCGCATCGCCGAGATCATCGCCCGCATCGACGACCACCAGGCCACCATCGCGGCCGCGGTGGAGGAGCAGACCGCGACCACCGGTGAGCTGGCCCGCACGGTGGCCGGCGCGGCGAGCGGTACCCAGGAGATCGCCGGGGTGCTCTCCGCCGTGGCGGGCGCCAGCGCCGCGGACCGCTCCAGCCTGGAGCAGGTGCGCACCTCCGTGGAGGCGCTGCGCGAGACCTCCGGGCGGTTGCGCGAGTCGGTGGGCGCCTTCCGCCTCTGATCGGCCGGAGGTCCGGGCCCCGGGCGGGTCCCGGGGGGCCCGTCGCGCGGGCGGGCGCGGCGGGCATCATGGGGGCGCCGCGCCCGTGCGCGGCGCCCCGGTCCGCTCCGGGCGGCCGGGTCCCCCCACGACCGGAGGACCGATGCCCGAGCAGAACACCCCCGTCGTCCTGGGCGTCGACCTGGGCACCACGTCCACCAAGGTCGTCGCCTTCGACGCCGCCGGCCGCGAGCGCGCCTCCGCCGGCGCCGGGTACTCCCTGCGCGAACCCGCCCCCGGGCACGTCGAGCTCGGCGCCGAGGACGTGCTGCGCGCGGCGGTGCGCGCCACCCGCGACGCCGCGGCCCGCGCGGACGCCGCCGGCTGCACCGTCGCCGGGATCTCCTTCAGCTCCGCGATGCACTCCCTCGTGGGCCTGGGCGCGCGCGACGAGCTGCTCACGCAGGTCATCACCTGGGCCGACACCCGCGCCACCGAGGAGGCCGAGGAGCTGCGGCCCACCGACCTCGGCCGCGCCCTGCACCGGGCCACCGGGACCCCCGTGCACCCCATGTCGCCGCTGGTGAAGCTCGTGCACCTGCAGCGGCACCAGCCGGAGCTGTTCGCCGCCGCCCGCACCTGGGTGCAGGTCAAGGACCTGCTGGTGCGGCGCTGGACGGGGCGGTGGGTCACCGACCGCTCCACGGCCTCGGCCACCGGGATGGTGGACCTGGCCACCGGCGACTGGTCCGCCGACGCGCTGCGCGTGGCGGGCGTCAGCCCCGTGCAGCTGCCGCCCGTGGTGGCGGTGACGGCGCTGGCGGGAACCCTCACCGCGACCGCCGCGCAGGAGCTGGGCCTGCCGGCCCGCACGCCCGTGTTCGCCGGCGGCGCCGACGGACCGCTGGCGAACCTCGGCGTCGGTGCCGTCGTGCCGGGCACCGCGGCGCTGTCCATCGGGACCTCCGGGGCCCTGCGGGTCGCCGCGCGCGCACCGCGCGTGGACGCGGCCGGGCGCACGTTCTGCTACTCCCTGACCGACGACCTGTGGGTGGTGGGCGGCGCCACCACCAACGGCGGCGTGGTGCTGCGCTGGCTGGCGGAGACCCTCACCCCGGACCTGTCGTTCGTGGCGGGCGAGCTCGGCGAGGCGCCCGAGGAGTCCCTCATCGACCTGGCCGCCGGCGTGCCCGCCGGGGCGGAGGGGCTGCTGATGCTGCCGCACCTGCTCAGCGAGCGGGCGCCGCAGTGGAGCGCCGTGACCAGCGGCGTGCTCGTCGGCCTGCAGCGCCGGCACGGGCGCGGGCACGTCGTGCGCGCCGCCCTGGAGGGGGTGTGCCAGCAGCTCGCCCTCGTCGCCGACTCCGTGGAGGACGCCGGCTCCGAGATCGCCGAGATCCGCGCCACGGGGGGTTTCGCCCGCAGCCGGGTGTGGCGGCAGCTGCTCGCCGACGTCCTGGGCCGGCCGCTGTCGTTCGCCGCCGGCGGGCAGGAGGGTTCCAGCTTCGGCGCCGCCCTCGTCGGCCACCACGCGCTGGGGAACCTCGACATGGTCGAGGCCGCCCGCCGCGAGGTCCGCATCGGCGAGGTCGTGGAACCCGGCGCGGCCGACGCCGCCGTCCACGCCCGGCTGCGGCCGGTGTTCGCCTCGCTGACGGACGCGCTGGGGCCGACGTTCCGGGCGCTGCGGGAGTTCACGGCGGAACCGGCCGGGCAGGACGCCGGACCGGCCGCAGGCGCGGGCGAGCCGGAGCTCGAGCAGGACTGAGCGCAGGACCGGCGGCGCGGGCGGTGAGTTCCCGCGCCGCCGGCGGTCCACCCCTCGTCAGCGGAACCCTGAGCACCGACGAGGAGCCACCGTGCCCACCACCCTGCCCTGCCTCTGGTTCGACCGCGACGGCCTGGCCGCCGCGCAGCACTACGCGTCCCTCTTCCCGAACTCGTCCGTCACCTCGGTCTCACCCGGCCCGGACGGGTCCCCGCTCGTGGTCGAGTTCTCCCTCGACGGCCGCGACTACGTGATCCTCAACGGCGGACCGGGGTACGCCCTCAGCCCCGCGTTCTCGATCCAGGTGCTGTGCGACGACCAGGCCGAGGTGGACCGGTACTGGGACGCGCTGCTGGAGGGCGGTGAGGAGAGCAGGTGCGGGTGGCTCACGGACCGGTGGGGCGTCTCGTGGCAGATCGTGCCGCGGCGGCTGCTGGAGCTGCGGGCCGACCCCGACCCGGCCAGGGCCGGCCGCGCCGTCCAGGCGATGCTCGGCATGCGCCGCCTGGTGGTCGCCGAGCTGGAGGCCGCGGCGGACGGCACCGCGCGCTGACCCCGGTCGCCTCACCAGCGGTGCGCGACGTCCACGACGACCCGGGAACCCCCCGCCGGCCCGTCCAGGGTGAACACCCGGAACGGCAACCGCGCCCGCACGCCCAGCCCGAACGTCGTCCGCCCCTCGAACGAGCTCGCCCACACCAGGTCCCGGAACGTGCGGTGCCCGCTCACGTCCGGCAGGTCGCCGTCGGTCAGGTGCAGCGCCGCCGGCACGGCGAGGGGTTCCACCACGACCACCTCCAGGCGCGCGCCCCCGGTCACCGGGACGGGCCTGCCGGACCCGTCCTGGTTCACCGCGTCGACGTAGCGCACGAAGTACCCGTCGCCGCTGCCGCGCAGGTCCACCACGAGCCGGTCGAAGCACGGGTGCGAACCCGCGCGCACGTCCACGACCTCCGCGTGGTGCACCGACGGCGCGCTCTCCGGCAGGGAACCCCACGCGTACCCGCAGCTCGCCACCGCCGACGCCGGTGGGGCCAGGCCCACCAGGGCCGAGCCCAGGAGCAGGGACGCCAGTGCCGCTGACCGCTGCATCGCGGCCTCCTCCCTGCGGGGACGGCACCGTGCCGTCCGGCCGCCCGGTCCCATCGTCCCCCCGGGCGCGGGGCGTGTCGAACGGGCGGGCGGGGGACGGGGGGTCCCGGCGTAGCGTGCACGGGGTGCTGGTGTGGATCAACGGCCCGTTCGGCGGCGGCAAGACGCAGACCGCGCACGAGCTGCACCGGAGGCTCCCCGGCAGCGTCGTGTGCGACCCCGAGCACGTCGGGTACGGGCTGCACCGCACCCTGCCGCCGTCCCTGCGCGGGGACTTCCAGGAGTTGCCCGCCTGGCGCACCGGTGTCGTGGAGGTCCTGGACCTGGCCGCCTCGCGCTGGGACGGCGTCGTCCTGGTCCCGATGACCGTGGTCGAACCGGAGTTCCTCGACCAGACCGTCGGGGAGCTGCGCCGCCGCGGTCACGACGTGCGGCACGTCGCGCTCCTGGCGCGCCCGGACACGGTGCGGCGGCGGCTGCGCGGGCGCGCTCTCGGGCGGACCCTCGCGGCCGCCACCGCCCGGTCGGGGTTCGCGCCGGGGGAGTCGTTCGCGCTCGCCCGGGTGGAGCACTGCCTGCAGCGGTTGCGGGGTGCGCAGTTCGCCGAGCACCTCGACACCGACGAGCTGGACGTCGCGCAGGTCGCCGAGCGCGTCGCCGAACTGTGCGGGGTGGACCTGCGCCCGACCGCCGGGCGGGTGCGCGGCGGGCTGCAGCGGCGCTGGACCGCGCTGCGGCACGTGCGCCTGGGCTGAGGGGGACCGGGGTTCAGCGGGAGCGGTGCCGCTGCGGGCTGACGCCGTAGCGCTTCTTGAACGCGGCGCTGAAGCTGAACGGCGAGCCGTAGCCGACGCGCCGCGCGATCGCCGCCAGGGTGAGCCCGGGGTCGTCCAGCAGGTCCGCGCCCAGCGCCAGGCGCCAGTTCGCCAGGTAGGTCATCGGCGGTGTCCCGACCCGTTGCGTGAACCGGCGGGTCAGGGCGGAGCGGGAGACCCCCGCTCGGCGGGCCAGCGCGTCCAGCGTCCACGGCGCCTGCGGTTCGGCGTGCAGGGCCTGCACGGCGGCGTGCACGACCGGGTCGGGGGAGGGGGCCGCCGCCGCGCCGGCCGCGCCGGGGCCCGACGCCGACCACCGCCGCAGGGTGGCGATCAGCAGCAGGTCCAGCAACCGGTCCAGGACCGCGGACTGCCCGGCGGCGTCGCGCTCCACCTCGCGCGCCAGCAGCGGCAGCAGCTCCGGGTCCGGGGCGGGGACCACCACGTTCGGCGGCAGCGTCGCGGTGAGCAGGCGCCCCACCTCGCCGCGGCTGCGGAACGTGCCCACCACCATGACGTCCCGGCCCGCGGGGTCGTTGCCCCACGTGCGCACCCCCGAGCTCCAGCCGGGCGACAGGTCGCGCCCGTCGGCGGCCGAGCACGACTGCCCGGCGCCGATCACGGCACCCGGCGGGGCGCCGGGCGCGCTGGCCAGCGCGTACGGCTCGGTGTCGCGGGCCAGCAGCACGTCGCCGGCCGACATCGCCACCGCCCCGCGGGAACCGATCGCCCACGCCGTCCCGGCCAGCAGCGCCACGGCCGTCAGCGGGGCCTCGTCCACCACCCGGATCGACCACGGCGGTCCCATCACCACGCGCAGCACGAAGGCGTCACGGGCGCGCGGGCCGTCGAACCACCCCAGCGACTCCACGACGCCGACGGTAGGGCACGCCCTGGTCCGCCGCGGCGACGTCGGGGGCCCGTGCACCGCGAGGGGTTCAGCCGACCGGGACGCCGGCGGGCACGGGGTTCCACACCCCGCTCGCGGCCGCCTCGCGGGCGTACGCGGAGAAGTCCTTCGGCGCCCGTCCCAGCACCCGCTCCACCCCGTCGGTCACCGAGGCGTTGCGCCCGTCCAGGATCAGGGTGAACAGGTCCGCGAAGTCGCCGGGCAGGCCCTCGCGCTGGAGTTCCGCGACGTACTCGGCGCGGGTGACGGGTTCGTAGCGGACCTGCCGGCCCGTGGCGCCGGACAGCTCCCGCGCGACGTCGTCGAAGCCGAGCAGGCGCGGTCCGGACAGCTCGTGCACCCGACCGGCGTGCCCGGGGCGGGTCAGCGCGGCGGTCGCCACGTCCGCGATGTCGTCGGCGTCCACGAACGGCTCGACGGCCTCCCCGGCGGGGATCGACAGCACCCCGGCGCGCACGGGCCCCAGGAAGAAGCTCTCGGAGAAGTTCTGGCTGAACCAGTTGCAGCGCACCACGGTCCACTCCAGCCCGGAGCGCTGCACGGCTTCCTCGCTGGCCACCGCGCCCTCCTCGCCGCGGCCGGACAGCAGCACGACGCGGCGCACGCCCGCCGTGCGGGCGGTGGCGCAGAACTCCTCGACCAGTTCCGGGACTCCCGGGAACGCGAGGTCGGGGTGGTAGGTGACGTAGGCGGCCTGCGCGCCGGCCAGGGCCGCCGCCCACGTCGAGGGGTCCTGCCAGTCGAACCGCGGGGCCGTCGAGCGCGACGCGACGCGGACGTCCTCGCCCCGCGCGCGCAGCCGCTCCGCGACGCGGCGGCCGGTCTTCCCGGTGCCTCCGATGACGACGAACATCTCTGCTCCTCCTGACGCGGCCCGCGCCGCGGTGGGTTCCGGCCCCGCTGCGGGGCCGTGCCCAGTCCACCGCTGCGGCTCCGCCGGCGGCCATGCGCGCACGCGTCACCCCCATGCGCGTCCAGCCCACCCCACCACCCGCGGTGATCTCGCACGGTTGAGCATTCACGCTCGCAAGATCACCGCGGGGAAGAGGGGGGTGGGGCGGGGAGGGGCTCAAGGGGGTGCGGTGCGGTGCCGACACCACGGTCACGTCACCCGATCGGCGCAAGGAGAACGGCATGACCCCGTACCGCCTCGCCCTCGGCCTCGCCGCGACGGCCGCCGCCGCGGCCGGCATCGCGCTGCTGCCCGCCGTCGGCACCGGCACCGCACCGGTCTCGCCGGTGACGGGTGACGTCGCCCACCAGGTCCTGGACCGCAGCGGCGGGGCCCGCTACGTCGCGCCGCTGCACCGCGGTGAGAGCACCACCGGAGTCCTGAGCCCCGAGCTCGCGCCCGCCGGGGCGCCGCGCGCGGTCTTCCGCCCCGCCTGAGCCCGCCCGGACCCGCCCGAGGCGGTAGAACGGGGCATGGCCGACAGCCCCACCGCCACCCCGTTCGCCGACCTCGACGCCTTCGTCGCCCTGCCCCGCACGGCGGGCCTGGTGCTGTCCGCCGACGGCACCCGGCTGGTGACGACGGTGGCGACCCTCACCCGCGACGCCACCGCCTGGCGCGGGGCCCTGTGGGAGGTGGACCCCGCCGGGCAGCGTCCCGCCCGTCGCCTCACCCGCGGCAGCGCCGCGGAGTCCTCCCCGGTGTTCGCCCCCGACGGCACCCTGCTGTTCACCTCCGCGCGCCCCGACCCGGACGCGGGCGCCACCGACGACGCGCCCGCCGCGCTGTGGGCGCTGCCGCCCACCGGGGAGGCCCGCGTCGCCGGCACCCGGCCCGGCGGGGTGTCGGCGCCGCTGGTGGCGCGCACCGGGAACCGCGTCGTCGTCACGTCCGCGACGATGCCCGGCGCCGACGACGCCGAGGACGGCCCCACCTCCGACGCCGCCCGCCGCGAGGCGCGCAAGGACGCCAAGGTCACCGCCGTCCTGCACGCACGGGTTCCCGTCCGGTACTGGGACAGCGATCTCGGCCCCGACGAGCCCCGGTTCCTCACCGCGCAGCTGCCCGCCGCCGAACCCGCGGCCGGGGCCCGCGAGACGCTGCGCTGGCGGGACCTGACGCCCACCCCCGGACTGCGGTACCACGAGGCCTCCGCCGCCCTGACCCCCGACGGGGCGGAACTGGTCACCACCGAGGTCGTCGCGCGACCGCGGGGCGACCAGCACGTGCGGCTGGTGGCGATCTCCACCGCCGACGGGACGGTGCGGGTGCTCGCCGACGACCCGCAGCGCGAGTTCGGCGCCGTCGCCGTCTCACCGGACGGGCGCCACGTCGCCGCGCTCGCCGAGTCCCGCTCCACCCCGCAGCGCCCGCCGTCGGTGCGGCTCGTGCTCGTCGCCCTCGACGGCTCGGGCGTGCGCGAGGTCGTGCCGGGCCGGGACTTCTGGGGTGCGCAGCCGCAGTGGGGGCCCGGCTCGGACGAGCTGTTCCTCGCCGCCGACGACCACGGGCGCGCACCGGTGTTCCGCGTCCACGTCGCCACGGGGGAGGTGACGCGGCTGACCGGCGACCACGGCGCCTACGGCTCCCTGTGCGTCTCGCCCGACGGCGCGCACGTGTACGCGGTGCGCTCCGCGGTGGACGCCCCGCCCGCCGTGGTGCGCCTGGACGCCCGCACCGCCGGTCAGGAACCGCAGCACCTGCCCGGGCCCGCGCCGGCCGTGGAACTGCCCGGCACCCTCACCGAGGTTACCACCACCGCCGCCGACGGCAGCGCGCTGCGCGCCTGGCTCGCGCTGCCCGCCACCACCTCGGCCGAGGTCCCCGCCCCGCTGCTGCTGTGGGTGCACGGCGGGCCGCTGAGCTCGTGGAACTCCTGGTCGTGGCGGTGGAACCCGTGGCTGGCCGTGGCGCGCGGGTACGCGGTCCTGCTGCCCGACCCGGGGCTGTCCACCGGGTACGGGGCGGACTTCCTCGCTCGGGGGTGGGGGGCGTGGGGTGCCGAGCCGTGCACCGACCTCATGGCCGTCACCGACGCCGCGCTGGAGCGCGAGGACCTCGACGCCACGCGCACCGCCGCGATGGGCGGCTCCTTCGGCGGCTACGCGGCCAACTGGATCGCCGGGCACACCGACAGGTTCCGGGCGATCGTCACCCACGCCTCCCTGTGGTCGCTAGGGCGCTTCGGCGCCACCACCGACGCCCCCTGGTACTGGGCGCGGGAGATGACCCCCGCGATGGTCGCCGCGAACGACCCCTCCGCGCACGCGGCGGGCATCACCACCCCCGTGCTGGTCATCCACGGCGACCGCGACCACCGGGTGCCGATCGGCGAGGGCCTGGCGCTGTGGTGGGCGCTCAACGAGAACTGGGACGGCGACCCCGCCGAGCTGCCCCACCGGTTCCTGTACTTCCCCGACGAGAACCACTGGGTGCTCACCCCGCAGCACGCGGTCCTCTGGTACGAGACGGTGTTCGCGTTCCTGGCCACCCACGTGCACGGGGTGGAGCTGAAGGTGCCGGACCTGCTGCGCTGAACCGGTCCGCCGCGGGCCGGCGACGGGCCCGCCGGGGAACGCCCCGGCGGGCCCGCGCGGCCGGGAGCGTCAGGAGATCGGCTTGCCGCCGGTGACCCCGATGACCTCGGCGGTGATGTAGCTGGACTCCTGCGAGGCGAAGAACACGTACGCCGGGGCCAGCTCGGCGGGCTGCCCGGCGCGGCCCATCGGCACGTCCTCGCCGAAGGAGCCGACCTTGTCCTCCGGCATCGTCGCCGGGATCAGCGGCGTCCAGATCGGGCCGGGCGCCACGCAGTTCACGCGGATCCCGCGCTCGGCCAGCATCTGCCCCAGGCCCTTGGTGAAGTTCACGATGCCGGCCTTGGTGGTGGCGTAGTCCAGCAGCGGCGGGGAGGGCTGGTACGCCTGGATCGAGGCGGTGTTGATGATGCTGGAGCCGGCACCCATGTGCGGCAGGGCCTTCTTCGTCAGCCAGAACATCCCGTACAGGTTCGTCTTGAACGTGCGGTCCAGCTGCTCGGTGGTGATGTCCTCGATGCCGCCGGGCTGGGCCATCTGGTAGGCGGCGTTGTTGACCAGGACGTCGATGCGGCCGAACTCCTGCACGGCCCGGTCGACGATCTGCTGGCAGGTGTCCTCCTCGCGGATGTCGGCGGCCAGCGCGACGCCCTTGCGGCCCGCGGCCTCGACGTGGCCCACGGTGGTGCGGGCGTCGTCCTCCTCCTCGGGCAGGTGCACGATCAGCACGTCGGCGCCCTCGCGGGCGAAGGCGATGGCCACGGCGCGGCCGATGCCGGAGTCGCCGCCGGTGATGACGGCCTTCTTGCCCTCCAGGCGCCCGCTGCCCCGGTACGACTCCTCGCCGTGGTCGGGTTCGTCGCGCAGGTCCCCGGTGCGACCGGGGTGCGCGATCTGCTCGCCCTCGTTGTCGGGCTGGGCGTGCTGGGAGGTGGGGTCCTGCGGGGTGGTCTGGTCCTCGGCCACGGTCTCTCCTCGGTGGGCGTCGGCGGGGGCGGCCGCGTTCTCGCAGCCGTCCCCCGTGCACGCTCGGGAACTACCCACCGTCGCGCGTCCCATGCGCGTCCCGTGCGCCTCGCGCCGGCCCGCGGGTGCCTCAGCCGTCCAGCAGCCCCGCGTCGTGCGCGACGATCGCCACCTGCACGCGGTTGTGCGCCTCCAGCTTCGTCAGCAGCCGCGACACGTGCGTCTTCACCGTCGCCTCGCTCATGAACAGCTCCCGGCCGATCTCGGCGTTCGACAGGCCCCGGCCCACCGCGCCGAGCACCTCGCGCTCGCGCTCGGTCAGCAGCTGCAGGCGCTCGGCGGCCTCGCGGCGGCGCGGGTTCACCGCGTCGGCGGCGTAGTGCCCCACCAGCCGGCGCGTCACCGTCGGCGAGAGCATCGCCTCGCCCGCGGCCACCACCCGCACCGCCGCGACCAGCTCGCGCGGCGGGGTGTCCTTCAGCAGGAACCCGGTGGCCCCCGCCTGCAGCGCCTGGAACACGTACTCGTCCAGGTCGAAGGTCGTCAGCATCACCACGGCCGGCGCCTGCGGGCGGGCGGTGATGGCCTTCGCGGCGCTCAGGCCGTCCATCACGGGCATGCGCACGTCCATCAGGACGATGTCGGGGCGGTGCGCGGCCACGCCCTCCACGGCCTGCGCACCGTTCTCCGCCTCGCCGACGACCTCGAGGTCCTCGGCGCTGGACAGGATCATCCGCAGACCGGCGCGCACCAGGGCGTCGTCGTCGACCAGCAGCACCCGCGTCGGCCGAGCCGGCGTCCCGGCCGTTCCGCTCGCGGCCTGCGGGGTCCCCTCGGGGGTGGTCACGGTGCTGCTCTCCGTCCGTCGTCCTGGGTGCCGGTGCCGTGCGGCCGGGCCGCGCGGTCCGCGCCGCGCCCGGCCGCCACCGGTGCGGGGGTGAGTCTGGCATCCGGCGGGGTCCACGTGGCGGAGGTCCGCCGGGGCGCCCCGCCCTCCGGCAGCGGCCACGGCAGCTGCGCGCGCACCGCGAACCCGCCGTCGGGTTCGGGCCCGCTGCGGATCGTGCCCTCGGCGAAACCGACGCGCTCGGACAGCCCCACCAGCCCCGACCCGGCACCCGGCAGCCCGGACGCCTCCCCGCCGGAGCGGGCGTTGACCACCGACACGAGCAGCTCGCGCCCCACCTCCCCGGAGATCGTCACCACCGTGCGCGCCTGCGGCGCGTGCTTGTGCACGTTCGTCAGCGCCTCCTGCACCACCCGGTACACGGTGCGGCCCAGCTCGGCCGGGACGTCCGCGTGCACCGGCACGTCGGTGCGGAACTCCGCGCTGACCCCCGCTTCCCGGCTGGACTCCACCAGCGCCCGCACGTCCACCAGGGTGGGCTGCGGCGCCAGTTCCGCCGCCGCGGCCGCCGTCCCGACCGCACCGCTCACGCCCGAGCCGGGGGTGCGCAGCACACCCAGCACGCGGCGCAGGTCCTCCAGCGCGGTGCGCGCGGTCTCGCGGATCGTCGCGGCCGTCGTCTCCACCTGCTCGGGGCCCACGTCCGGGCGCACCTCCAGCCCGCCGGCGTGCAGGGCGACCAGGGAGATGCGGTGCGCCAGCACGTCGTGCATCTCCCGGGCGATGCGGGTGCGCTCGGCCAGGCGCGCCTGCTCGGCGCGCAGCACCTGCTCGTGCTCGGCGCGCTCGGCGCGCTCCCACAGCGAGCACACCAGGTCGCGGCGGGCGCCCACGTAGGCGCCGACGAACACCACCAGGGCCGTGCCCAGGGCGGCGGTGGAGGCCGAGAGCCCCCAGCCGTCCAGCGTGGTGCGCACCGCGGCCGTGGCCGAGGCGACGAACCCCACCACCGCCAGCAGCACCAGCAGCCGATCGCGCCGGCGCACCGCCAGGGTGAGCAGCGCGAAGAACATCGCCCCGTCGAAGGCGATCACCAGTGCCACGACGACGGTGACGACCGCGACGGCCACCGGGTGGTGCCGGCGCCACCACAGCGCGGCGCAGGAACCCAGCGCCACCACCAGCGCCACCACGTCCGCGGCGCCCACGTGCGACGGGTCCAGCGGGGCGGCGGCGAAGCCGCCCTGGACGGAGGGGGCCGGACCCTCGACCCTGGCGGAGAACCAGACGAGCACCACCGGCAGCGACAGGACGATCGCCAGCACGTCGCGCAGGCGCGGGGCGAAGGGCCAGCGGGCGACGCGGGGGTCGCGCACCGGCGGGACGGCCGGCGCGGCCGGCGGCGGGGCGGCGCTCACTCCCACAGCGTAGGTACCCCCCGGCGGGGGGCCGTCCCCCGAAGGTTGCGCGCGGCACCCGACCTCCGTCGCACCCCCTCCCTGCTCAACCCCGCGGGGGGGGGGGGGGGGGGGGGGGGGGGGGGGGGGGGGGGGGGGGGGGGGGGGGGGGGGGGGGGGGGGGGGGGGGGGGGGGGGGGGGGGG
>NZ_JBKBCT010000172.1:0-603 GCF_050871525.1 Kineococcus auxinigenes
GAAGACACACTGCTGGCCGGCGCGCCGCTTGCCGGTTCAAGCGACGCCACGCAGGAATAAACTTGTAATACTCCACAATTTTGAAGCCGCATTTCACATAGAAGTGAATGTTGCGCTTCTCAAAGTACGGTGTATGCGTTTCCCACACCTTTGTTTCGGGATAGCGTTCTTCGATGGCGAGCCAAGCTCTAAACCCAATGCCTTGACCACGGAATCTAGGCGAGATAAAGAAGAGCTCCAGCGCGTTGTGTTGAGTCCTCTCGTTCCGGAAGCGCTGCTTGGCGGGAATACGGTGGGCGTCAAGGTGACCATACGTAGTAGCCTGATTTTTTGCTTTCGAATCTACGCAACGCGTCGGTACAGTTCGTGGACTCGCCCGGCCCTCGAAGCTGCGCAGCAACCAAAGACAGCATGATGATCCGCCCCCATCCGCACCGGTCAGCACCTCGGTGAACTTGCTCGTCTTCATGGCATGTCTTCCATCTCAAATCGTGAAAGTCATGCCGGATTTTCTGCTTCTGAGCAGTACTTTCCTTAGTGTAGGGACATCGCCGTCGAGCCCCTGGGCTAGCTGCCGACCTGAGCAACCAGCTCTGGGGCGCT
>NZ_JBKBCT010000039.1:0-38184 GCF_050871525.1 Kineococcus auxinigenes
CCCCCCCCCCCCCCCCCCCCCCCCCCCCCCCCCGTCACCGGGCCGGCGGGCGCGCCCCCCGGGCCACCCCCACCGCGGTGTTGAGGGGTGAGGTCGCGGGAGGGGGCGCTGGGTCAGGGGTGCTGGGTCAGGGGCGCTGGGTCAGGGGTGCTGGCCGAAGACGTGGCGGCGCACCCAGGCGTGCATCGCCACGGCGGCCGCGGCGCCGACGTTGATCGAGCGGGTCGAGCCGAACTGCGCGATGGCGAGCACGTCCGTGCAGCGGGCCACCGCCTCGTCCGTCAGGCCCGGGCCCTCCTGCCCGAACAGCAGCACGCACTCGCGGGGCAGGTCGTACGTCTCCAGCAGCACCGAGCCGTCGACGTTGTCGATCCCCACCAGGGGCAGGCCGCGCGCACTCGCCCAGTCCGCGAGCGCGGCCACGTCGGCGTGGTGGTGCACCGACAGGTACCGGTCGGTGACCATCGCACCGCGGCGGTTCCAGCGCTTGTGGCCCACGACGTGCGCCCCGGCGGCGTTGACGGCGTTGGCGGTGCGCACCACCGAGCCGATGTTCGCGTCGTGCTGCCAGTTCTCCACCGCGACGTGCAGCGGGTGCCGGCGGGTGTCGAGGTCGGCGACGATGGCGGCGTTGGACCAGTACCGGTAGGCGTCCACGACGTTGCGGCGGTCGCCCTCGCGCAGCAGCTCGGGGTCGTAGCGGGGGTCCTGGGGCCACGGGCCCTGCCAGGGGCCGACCCCGACCACGCGCTCCGGCGCGCCCCCCTGCTCGCTGCCCGGCACGGCGCCATCCTGTCAGCCTCCCCGTCAGCTCCCCTTCAGCTCCCCTTCAGCTCCCCGAAGGAGTACCCGTGCCCCGCCCCCGCCCGTTCGCGCAGGTCGACGTCTTCTCCGCCGTGCCGTACCGGGGCAACCCGGTGGCGGTGGTCCTGGACGCCGAGGGGCTGGACGCGGAGGCGATGCAGCGCTTCGCGGCGTGGACGAACCTGTCGGAGACGACGTTCGTGCTGCCGGCGGACGATCCGGGGGCGGACTACCGGTTGCGGATCTTCACCCCCAGCGGGGAGCTGCCGTTCGCCGGGCACCCCACGCTCGGGTCCGCGCACGCCTGGCTGCGGGCGGGCGGGCGCCCGCGCGGCGGGGACGTGGTGGTGCAGGAGTGCGGTGCTGGGCTGGTGCCGGTGCGCCGCGACGGCAGCGCGCTGAGCTTCGCGGCGCCGCCGCTGCTGCGCACCGGGCCGCTGGAGCGGGACGTCCTGGAGCGGGCGGTGCGGGCGCTGGGCCTGGACCGCGCGGACGTGCTGGACCACCGGTGGGTGGACAACGGTCCCGGCTGGGCGGCGCTGCGGCTGGCCTCGGCGCAGCGGGTGCTGGAGGTGGAGGTCGACGCGACCGCGCTGGGCGACCTGCCGCTGGGGGTGGTCGGTGCCCACCCGGCCGGCTCGCCGCACGCCGTGGAGGTGCGCGCGTTCGTGCCGGAGCTGGGGGTGCCGGAGGACCCGGTGACCGGCAGCCTCAACGCCGGCATCGCCCAGTGGCTCACCGGGGACGGCACCCTGCCGCCGGACTACACCGCCGCGCAGGGCGCCCGGGTGGGCCGGGCCGGCGTGGTGCGGGTGCGCACGCTCGACGGCGGGGTGTGGGTGGGCGGGGACAGCACGACCTGCGTGGAGGGCACCGTCCTGCTCTGAGGCGGCGGCCGCGAGGTGGCGGCTCCGGGACGGTTCAGCCGCCGCCCGGACGCGCCGATGACCCGGGTCACGCCCGTCCGCTCCTGGAGGTCCTCGTGTGCCGGCTCCTCGGTTTCGCCGCTCCGGGCCCCACCACGCTCGCGGAGCTGATCGGCGCCGAGCAGCTGGCGGCGTTCCGGGGCCTGTCGGGCCTGCACGCCGACGGGTGGGGCACGGCGTGGGTCGACGGGGCCGGTGGGGTGCGGCGGGTGCGCGACGCGCTGCCGGTGCAGCGCTCGCGGCGCGGGGCGGCGGCGCTGGCGGAGCAGCCGAGCACCGCGCGGCTGGTGCACCTGCGCCTGGCCACGTCGGGGATGACGGTCGGGCACGAGAACAGCCACCCGTTCCTGCACGGCGGCGTCGCCTTCGCCCACAACGGCTCGGTGCCGTCGGTGCCGGTGCTGGAGGACCTGGTCGGCGAGCAGCACCTGGCGCAGGTGCGCGGCGGCACCGACAGCGAGCGGATCTTCGCGCTGGTGCGCCGGTACGCCGACGCGGGCGCGGACCTGACGACGGCCGCGGCCCGCGCGACGCTGCGGCTGCGCGGGGCGTTCCCGGGCGCCAGCCTCAACGCGGTCCTGCTGAGCGCGCACGAGGTGGTCGTCGTGCACGCCAGCGAGCGCTCGCCGGTGCCGCTGGCGGACCTGTGCGCGAGCGGGCTGGCGCCGGCGGACCTGCCGCGCGACCACGCCGAGGGCTACTACCGGATGAGCCTGCTGCGCCGGCCGGACGGGGCGGTGGTGTTCACCTCGGCGGGCATCGACACCACGGGCTGGGAGCCGCTGCCGCCGGCGTCGATCACCACGGTGCGGCTGGACACCCTCCAGGTGCGGGTGCGCGACCTGGAGGGTGCGGCCGCCCGGGGTCAGAGGGTCGCGGGCACCGTGCTCGGGTCGCCGTCCGTGGCCGCGGCCAGCGCCGGGACGGCCTGCTCGATCGCGTAGGGCAGCGACAGCGGGCTGGAGAACCCCAGCGCGCCGGCGAAGTCGTCCTCGAAGCTCGGCACGTAGACGGTGCGGCCCTCGGTGACGACCGCCAGGCCGGCGGCCGCGCCGTTGGCGGTGAACTCCTCGGCGGTGGCGCCCAGGACGACGAGCACGTCGGTGTCCATGACGGAGGCCTGCTCGGCGCTGAGCTCACCCTCGGTGGGGTTGCCCTCGAAGCCGAGGTCCTGGAAGAACTTGCCGCGCGGGTCGCCCGCACCCAGCAGGTAGTACTGGCCGCTGATGATCAGGGCGACGGTGACGGTCTTGCCCGCGAAGCCGGGGTTCGCGTCGATCGCGTCCTGGAAGTCGGCCTCGACCTGCTCGGTCAGCGCGTCCGCCTCGTCGGCCCGGCCCAGGGCCCGGCCGATGACCCGCAGCTCGTCCTGCCAGGTCGCGGCGGCGGCCTCGGTGGGGCCGGGGACGTCGGCGATGGTGGGGGCGATGGCGCTCAGCTGGTCGTAGACCCCCTGCTCCACGTAGGAGTACGCCCCGATGATCAGGTCGGGCTGCAGGGCGGCGATCGCCTCGAGGTTGAGCTCCGCCTCACCGACCTCCGGGATGCCGCCCTCGGGCAGGAGGTCCTGGGCCCACGGTCGCCGGGCGGAGTCGTAGCTGAGGGTCTTGCGGGTGCCCACGGGGGTGACGCCCAGGGCCAGGACGAAGTCCTGCTCGTTGTAGCCGACGGTCACGACCTTGACGGGGGCCGCGGTGATCTCGGTGGAGCCGAGCTTGTGCTCGATCGTCACGGGGAAGGCGCCGCCCCCGCCGGCGGAGGAGGTGCTCGACGAGGTGGAGCCCGCAGCCGCGGGGTCCTCCTCACCGCCGCAGGCGGACAGGGTGACCAGGGCGCCGGAGGCGGCCAGCGCGGTGAGGACGGATCGACGGTGCACGGGCCGAGGATAGCCTCACCTCACCCCCTCCTGGTCCCCTGTCGGCCCGGCCGGGGATCAGGCCGCGCGCCGCCACGCCGAGCGCAGCGACAGGCTGCGCCCGGTCTGCAGCAGGGAGTTCTCGTACAGCCGCCGGGCGACGACGACGAACAGCGCGGCGGTGGCGGCGATGACCAGCAGCGCCACCAGCGGCTCGGACCAGCCGACGTCGCCCTGCAGGACCCGCTTGGGCATGACCATCGGCGAGGACAGCGGCACGTACGACAGGACGGTCTGCAGCGTGCCGGGGTCGTTGGCGGCGAACGTCGCGAAGAACGGCAGCATGACGAGCATCTGCACCGGGGTGGCGGTGGACTGCAGGTCCTCCAGCCGGCTGGCCATCGCCCCGGCCGCCGCCCACAGGCACGAGAGCATCGCGAAGCCGACGACGAAGAACACCACGAACCACACCGCGGCGGTGGGCACGCTGGGCAGGCTGGCCAGCAGTTCCGGCTCGGCGATCGCCAGCCCGCCCAGGCCGGCGGCCACCAGCAGCACGATCTGCCCCAGCGCCAGCAGCCCGTTGCCGACGATCTTGCCGACGAGCAGCTGGTTCACCGGCACGGTGGTGACGAGCAGCTCCACCACGCGGGTCTGCTTCTCCTGCACGACGCTCTGGGCGATGGAGTAGCCGAAGATGACGACGATCTGCAGGAACAGGACGGAGAACGCCAGCCCCAGCAGGTAGGTCGTGAACGGGTCCACGGCATCGGGGTCGAGCAGCCGCTGCGCGGGCGGCGGCGCGCTCAGGGCCTGCTCGGCGGTCGCCGCGTCCACCCCCGTCCCCTGCAGCAGGGCCAGCGACTGCGCGGCCCGCACGCGCGCGGACAGCACCTCCGCCAGCCCGGTCGGCACGTTGCGCTCGCCCACGACCTGCACGGCACCGCCCGCCGAGGGCAGGACCGCGGCGTCGACGTCCCCGGCGCGCACGGCGGCCTCCGCGGCCGCGGCGTCGGCGACGGCGCGGACCGTCACGGCCACGTCGCCGCCCTCGCCGGGGCGCTCGGCCAGCAGCGGGGCGGTGGCGGGGGTGGCGGCCACGTCGTAGCGGTCGGTGCCGCCGGAGAGCAGCCCCGGCAGGAACGCCGCGGCCAGCACGATGACCAGGAGCAGGAGGGTGGAGAACACGAACCCCTTGTCCCGCAGACGTTCGCGCATCTCCCGGTCGGCCACCAGCCACCACTGGCGCTGCACGCTCGCGGTCGCGCTCACCGGGACACCTCCGAGAACAGGTCGGACAGGGACGGCACGACGGGCGCGAACGAGCGCACCGGGCCGCGGCGCAGCGCCTCGGCGAGCAGCCGCTGGTCGGCGCCGGCGCCCTCGACCTCGACGACGACGCGACCGGGGGCGGAGTCCACCAGGCGCACCCCGGGCACGTCGCGCACCCACTCCAGCGGGCCGTTCGCGGCGAGCGCGTACCGCGAGCCGGCGCGGGCCCGGCGCAGCTCCTCCGGTTCCCCGGCGGCCACGACGCGCCCGCCGGCGAGGATGACGAGCTCGTCGCACAGGCGGTCCACGAGGTCCAGCTGGTGGCTGGAGAACAGCACGCCGACGCCGGCGCGGACCCGCTCGCGCAGCAGTTCCGCCATGGCGTCCACGGCGAGGGGGTCCAGGCCGGAGAACGGCTCGTCCAGGACGAGCAGCTCCGGGTCGTGGACGAGGGCTGCGGCGACCTGCACGCGCTGCTGGTTGCCCAGCGAGAGCGACTCCAGCTTGTCCGCGGCGCGCTCGCCCAGGCCGAGGCGCTCCAGCAGGTCTCGCGCGCGGGTGGCGGCGGCGGCGCGGTCCACGCCGTGCAGGCGCGCCAGGAACACCAGCTGCTCCAGCAGCCGGCCCTTGGGGTAGAGGCCGCGCTCCTCGGGCATGTAGCCGAACCGGCGCCGCTGGGCGAGGTCGGGAACGCGCCCGCGGAACGTCACGGTGCCGGAGTCGGGAGCCAGGACGCCCAGGGCGATGCGCATGGTGGTGGTCTTGCCGGCGCCGTTGGCGCCGACGAAACCCACCATGCGCCCGTCGGGCACGGCCAGGCTCACGGCGTCCAGCGCGAGGCGGTCGCCGAAGCGGCGGGTGATGGAGTCCAGGACGAGCACGGGACGACCGTAGGGACGCGCGCGCGCCGGCGCGTCACCCGTTCGGCGCACGGCACCTCCGCCGCTCGGCCCCCTCAGCCGCCGGCGGCGTGCACCCGCACCGCGGCGGCCTCGGCGACGAGGTGGACCTCGTCACCGGGGGCGAGGCGCGCTGCGGCGGCGCTCTCCACGGGGACGTCGGCGAACAGCTCCAGCGGCCCGCGGCACGCGCGCACCCGCACAGCCCGCCCGCGCGGCTCCAGCTGGGTGACGGTGACGCGCCAGCGGTTGCGGGTGCCGCTCGCGGGCCCGGCGGGCTCGGTGGCGTGCACGGCGACGGCGGCGGGGTCCAGGACGGCGACGGCCTCCCGCCCCGGCGGGCAGTCGTCGTCGACGACGCCGGCGACGAGCGTGCCGTCGGCGGTGCGCAGGCCCTCGGCGGTGGCGCGGCCGGTGAGGAGGACCAGCCCGGCGACCCGGGCGGCGAACGCGCTGCGCGGGCGGGTCAGGACGTCGTGCACCGCGCCGCGCTCGGCGACGCGCCCGTCCTGGAGCACGGCGACGGTGTCGGCCAGGGCGAGGACGTCGAGCAGGTCGTGGGTGACGAGCACGGTGCCGTCGCGGGGGGCGTCGTCGCCGCGCAGCACCTCGCGCAGCACCCGCCGCACCTCGGGGGCGGCGGTGACGTCGAGGGCGGCCATCGGCTCGTCGAGCAGCAGCAGGCGCGGTCCGGTGGCGAGCGCCCGCGCCAGGGCGACCCGCTGGGCCTGGCCGCCGGAGAGGGAGCGCGGGCGGCGGCCGGCGAGGTGCGCGGCGCCGACGGCGTCCAGCCAGCGCGCGGCCTCCTCGCGGGCCCCGCGGCGGGGGGCGCCCCCGCTGCGGGGGCCGAAGGCGACGTTGGCGGCGACGCGGAGGTGCGGGAAGAGCAGCGGGTCCTGGGCGAGCAGCGCCACGCCGCGGCGGTGGGCGGGCACGAAGACCTCGCGGCCGGGGCCAGCGGCGGCCAGGACGCGCCCGCCGAGCGCGATGCGCCCGGCGGTGGGGCGCAGCAGCCCGGCCAGCAGGTCCAGCAGGGTGGACTTGCCCGCGCCGTTGGGGCCGAGCACGGCCAGCACCTCGCCGGGGGCGGCCCGCAGATCCACGGCCAGGCCGCGCGGGCCGTGCCGCACGTCCACCTCCAGGCCGCTCACGGGACGCGGGGCCCGGGCCGGCCGCGCACGCCCACCACCACGAGCACGCTGACGACGACCAGCAGCAGCGAGAGGGCGACCGCGGCGTCCGGGTCGGTCTCGCGCTGCAGGTAGATCTCCAGGGGCAGGGTGCGGGTGACGCCCTGCAGGCTGCCGGCGAAGGTGAGGGTGGCGCCGAACTCCCCCAGGGCGCGGGCGAAGGCGAGCACCGCCCCGGAGGCCAGCCCGGGCGCCACCAGCGGCAGCGTCACACGCACCAGCACCCGGCCCGGCCGCGCGCCCAGGGTGGCGGCCACCCGCTCGTAGCGCTCCCCGGCAGTGCGCAGCGCCCCCTCCAGGCTCACGACGAGGAAGGGCATCGAGACGAACGTCTGCGCCAGCACCACGGCGAGGGTGCTGAAGGCGACCTGCACGCCGAGGGCGTCCAGGGCAGGGCCGAGCAGACCGCGCCGGCCCACCGCGTACAGCAGCGCCAGGCCGCCGACGACGGGCGGCAGCACCAGCGGCAGCAGCACCAGCGCGCGCAGCGCGCGCAGGCCCGGGAAGCGGGCGCGGGCCAGCACCAGGGCCAGCGGCACACCCAGCAGCAGGCAGCAGGCGGTGCTGGCCGTGGCCGTGACCAGGCTCAGGCGCAGCGCCGCCAGGGAGGAGGGGGAGGTCACCAGCGCGCCGAAGCGCGGCCAGTCCACGCGGGCGACGACCGCGGCGAGGGGCACCAGCACGAGCAGCGCCCCGGCGGCGGCGGGCACGTGCACCCAGGCGGGCAGCGCACCGCCCACGGGCGCGGCGGCGCGGCGCTCCCGGTGACCCCGCGCCCTCACGCGGCGGGCACCCCGAACCCGGCGGCGAGCAGCACCGCCCGCCCCGCCGGGCCGGTGACGGCGTCGACGAACTGCGCGGCCAGCGCGGGGTCGGCGGCCCCGCTCAGCGCGACGACGGGGTAGGTGCTGACGGTGCCGGCGGCCTCGGGGAACGGCACGGCGGTGACGGCGTCGCCGGCGCGGGCGACGTCGGTGGCGTAGACGAGGCCGGCGTCGGCCTGGCCGGTGGTGACCTTGCCGAGGACGTCGGTGACGGAGGACTCCTCGCTGACTGGCGAGAGCGCGACGCCGGTGGTCTCCTGCACGCGCCGGGCCGCGGCCCCGCACGGCACCCGCGGGGCGCACACCACCACCGCCTGGCCGGGCCGGGCCAGGTCGGCGAAGGAGGTGATGCCGGCGGGGTTGCCGGCGGGGGTGGCGATGGCCAGGACGTTGGTGGCGAACACCTCGGGCTCGCCGGCGGCGAGGCCGGCGCCGGTCACGCGCGCCACCGTCTCCTCGTCGGCGGAGGCGAACACGTCGGCGGGGGCGCCCTCGGTGATCTGGGTCGCCAGGTCGGAGGAGCCGGCGGAGCTGAGCGCGACGTCGACGCCGGGGTGCTCGCGCTCGAAGTCCCGCGCCACCTCGGTGAACACCTCCTGCAGGGAGGCGGCGGCGAACACGGTGAGGGTTCGCCCGGCCCCGTTCGCGTCCGCGCACCCGGCGCTCAGCGCGGCGACCAGGGCGGCGGCGGCCGCGGCGGCCGGCGCGCGCGGGGCCCGGCGGCGCGCGCTCACGCCTGCTCCCCCGCCGCGGTCTCCACGACCACGGTGGTGGCCTTGACGACGGCGGTGGCGCGGCTGCCGGGCTGCAGGCCCAGCTCCTCGGCGGCCTCGCGGCTCATCAGGGAGACCACGCGGTGCGGCCCGCACTGCATCTCCACCTGCGCCATGACCCCGTCGACGAGGACGCGGGTGACCAGGCCCGCGAAGCGGTTGCGCGCCGAGCGCGCCACCCCGGTGGCGTCGGGCGCGGCGCCGGCGGCGGTGCGCACCGCGAAGGCGGCCAGGGCGGCGCCGTCCACGACGAGGCGCCCGGCGCCGTCGCGCGCGGCGGGCAGCGCCCCGGCCTCGGTCCAGCGGCGGGCGGTGTCGTCGGAGACGCCGAGCAGCTCGGCCACCTCGCGGATCCGGTACTGCGGCACGCGAGCAGCGTAAGCGCCGCACCTGCGGCGCGTGGAGCCGGTGGTGGCCGCAGGCGCGTCACTCGCCGCGCAGGACCGCCAGCATCTGCGGCAGCTCGAACACCTGCGCCACGGCCACGCCGGACTGCCGGCCCAGCTCGGGGTCGGCCCCGGCGGCCAGCAGGGCCCGCACGACCGGCTCGTCCTGCCGGAAGACGGCCGCGCCCAGCGCGGTCTGGCCCTTGTCGTTGACGCGGGAGTGGTCGGCGCCGCGCTCGAGCAGCGCCCGCACCAGCTCCTCGTGGCGGTGGTAGGCGGCCAGGATCAGCAGGGTGTCGCCGGAGGAGTTCGTCAGGTCCACCGGCACCCCGGCGTCCAGGCGCTCCAGCAGCGCGCCGGCGGCTCCCTCGCGCGCCAGCTCGAAGGTCTCCTGCAGGAAGCGCAGCTCGTCGTCGCTCAGGTCCGCGGTCACGACCCCGACGGTAACGGCGGCCGGAGGGCTGGCGCCCGGGCCGCTGCGCCCCCTACGGTGCACTGAACCGGTTCGGTGCAGCGTCGCCCGCGGGTCGCGCCGCCCGAGCCGCGACCGGCGAAGGACCCGAGAGGACGACGTGCTCGACACCGACAAGATCTCCGTGCAGCTGTACACGGTCCGCGACGCGCTCGCGGCCGACACCGACGGCACCCTGGCCCGCCTGGCCGCCATCGGCTTCCGCAAGGTCGAGCCGTTCGGCCTGACCGAGTGGGCGCCGAAGCTGGCCCCGGCGCTGGCCGCCCACGGCCTGAGCGCCCCCAGCACCCACGCCAAGGTCGTCGGCGGCGACGTCGAGGAGGTCCTCGCGGCCGCCGCCACCACCGGCACCACGCTCGTCGTGGAACCGTTCGTGGACCCCGAGCGCTGGACCACGGCCGAGGACGTCGCCGCCATCGCCGCCGAGCTGAACGCCGCCGCGCGCCGCGCCGCCGACGCCGGCGTCACCATCGGCTACCACAACCACTGGTTCGAGCTGGAGAACCTCATCGGCGGGCGCACCGCCCTGGAGGTGCTCGCCGACTCCCTCGACGACGCCGTCGCCCTGGAGGTCGACACCTACTGGGTCGCCGTCGGCGGCCAGGACCCCGCGGCCCTGCTGGGCCGACTGGGCGAGCGCGTCAAGGCCGTGCACCTGAAGGACGGCGACGGCACCCGCGAGACGAAGAACCAGGTCGCCCTCGGCGCCGGCTCGATCGACGTGGCCGCGATCCTCGCCGCCTCCTCCGGCGTGCAGCTGGGCGTCGTCGAGCTGGACGACACCACCGGCGACGTCTTCGAGGCCGTCGCCGGCGGCTACGCCTACCTCGCCGGGACGGGGGCGCAGGCGTGAGCGCCCCCGAGCCCCGCACCGGTCCCGTCGGCATCGGCATCATCGGTGCCGGCGTCATCTCCGGCACCTACCTGGAGAACCTCACCGCCTTCCCCGACGTGCAGGTGCACGCGATCGGCGACCTCTTCCCCGAGGCGGCGAAGGCCCGGGCCGAGGCGCACGGCGTGCCCCACCACGGCGGCATCGACGCGGTCCTGCAGAACGACGACGTGGAGGTCGTCGTCAACCTGACGATCCCCGCCGCGCACGTGGAGGTCTCCTCCGCGGCCATCGCCGCCGGCAAGCACGTGTGGAGCGAGAAGCCCATCGCGCTGGACCGCGCCGGCGGCGAGACCCTCCTCGCCCAGGCGGCCGCCGCGGGCGTGCGGCTGGGCTGCGCGCCCGACACCTTCCTGGGCGCCGGGGTGCAGGCGTCGCTGGCCGCGATCCGCCGCGGCGACATCGGCACCCCGCTGAGCGCGCTGACGCTCATGCAGTCCCCCGGCCCGGAGTCGTGGCACCCCAACCCGGCGTTCCTGTTCCAGCACGGCGCCGGCCCGCTGTTCGACATCGGCCCGTACTACTTCACGCTGCTGGTGCAGGCGTTCGGGCCGGTGGCCGCGGTCGCCGCGATCGGCTCGAAGTCGCGCGCCTCCCGCGTCATCGGCTCCGGGCCCAAGGCCGGCGAGAGCTTCGAGGTGACGGTGCCCACCCACGTCAGCGCCCTGGCGCAGTTCGAGAGCGGGCAGAGCTCGCAGAGCATCCTCAGCTTCGACTCCCCGCTGCAGCGGCACGGCTTCGTGGAGATCACCGGGACCGAGGCCACCCTGGAGGTGCCCGACCCGAACAACTTCGACGGCGACGTGCGCATCCGGCGCACCGGCTCGGAGGAGTGGGAGCTGCTGGCCTCCACGACGGCGAGCTCCACCCGCGGCACGGGCGTGCTGGAGATGGCGCGCGCGATCCGCGCCGGGCGCCCGCACCGCGTGCAGGGCGCGCTGGCCCACCACGTCGTGGACGTGCTGGTCTCCATCGACGAGTCGATCAGGAGCCGGCAGTTCGTCGACGTGGCCAGCACCGTCGAGGCGGCCGAGCCGCTGCCGGCGGACTGGGACCCCACCGCCCGCACCGTCTGAGCACGCGGCCCGGGCGCACCGCCCCGGCGGCGGGGTCCACCCCCGGGTGGACCCCGCCGCCGTTCGCAGGACCTCCCCCTCCGCCTCACGGCTGATCCTCAGCCGGGGCGGTTCCCGGGCGCCGGGGGCCGACCTACCCTGGGCACGTGCCCCTCCTCGCCGAGCTCTCGGCTGCCGTGCCCACCGCTCACGCCGTGCTGCCGGACTGGCTGGAGGCCACCTCCCTGCTGGACACCCTGGGCGGCGCGGCGCTGTGGGGCGCGGCGGCCATCGTCTTCGCCGAGTGCGGGCTGCTGGTCGGCTTCTTCCTGCCGGGCGACTCGCTGCTGTTCACGCTGGGCCTGTTCACCCGCGACGGGCACGTCCCGCACGCCATCTGGTTCGTCTGCCTGGTGCTGTCGGTCGCGGCGTTCGCCGGCAACGTCCTCGGTTACGAGATCGGCCGCAAGGCGGGCCCGGCCGTCCTGGACCGGCCCGGCTCGAGGATCTTCAAGCGCCGGCACGTCGAGAGGACGCAGGCGTTCTTCACCACCTACGGGGCGCGGGCGATCATCCTGGCGCGCTTCGTGCCGATCGTGCGGACCTTCATCACCGTCGCCGCGGGCGCCGGGCGGATGCCGCGGCGCACCTTCTTCGTCTTCTCCGCCGTGGGCGCCGTGCTGTGGGGCACCGGCGTCACCCTCCTGGGGTACCTGCTCGGCGGCGTCCCGCTCATCCGGGACAACATCGAGCTGGGCCTGCTGATCCTCGTGGTCCTGTGCGTGCTCCCGGTGGCCGTGGAGCTCCTCAACGCCCGCCGCAAGCAGCGCCGCGCCGCCGCCGCGCTGCCTGCCCAGACCACGCTGCGCGTCGACGAGGTCACCCCCGAGAACCACCGCTGAGACCTCCGGGGCAGGATGGCCGGGTGCCTCGCTCGGAGCAGCTGCTGTCCCTGCGGTGGGGCGACATGGACGCCTACCGCCACGTCAACAACGTCGAGGTGCTGCGGCTGCTGGAGGAGGCGCGGGTGCGCGCCTTCGGGGTGCCCGCCGCGGACGGCTCCGCGCCGATGCTCGCCACCGGGATGGTCGTGGCCCGCCACGAGGTGGACTACCTGCTGCCGCTGGACTACCGCCCCGAACCGGTGGCGGTGCACCTGTGGGTCGAGCGCGTCGGCGGCGCCAGCTTCCAGGTGCGCTACGAGGTGCGCGAGCCGGACCCGCCGGCACCGGCCGCGGGCGGACCCCGCACCTACGTGCGCGCCGTCACCACGTGCGTGTCCTACGACTTCGACGCCGGCCGCCCGCGCCGCCTCGAGGAGGCCGAGCGGGCCCGGCTGGCGCTGCTGGCCGACGGGCCGGCGACCGGCTGAGGAGCCGCCGCGACCGGCGCCTGCGAGGATCGCGGGGTGTCCGACTGGCTCGCGCAGCTCGCCGACCCGCAGCTGGAGCACCTCGGCGCCCTGGGCGTCTACGCCCTCGTCTTCGGCATCGTGTTCGCCGAGACGGGCACGCTCGTGGGCTTCTGGTTGCCCGGCAGCACCGTCCTGTTCAGCGCCGGCCTGCTGGCCGCCCGCGACGGCAGCCCGGTCTCGCTACCGGTGCTCGTGGTGGGGGTGACGCTCGCGGCGGTCCTGGGCGACACCGTCGGGTACTGGTCCGGTCGGCGCCTGGGCCGGCCCTGGCTGCTGCGCCGGGCCGGCAAGGCCGCCAAGCACCTGCCGCGGGCGGAGGCGTTCTACGCGAAGTACGGCTGGTTCGCCGTCGTGGGCTGCCGCTACATCCCGTGGCTGCGGGCGTTCACCCCCATCATCGCCGGCACCGCCGCCATGTCGTACGCCGCGTTCGCCAGCGCCAACGTCGTCGGAGCGCTGACGTGGGGGGCGCTGCTCGTGCTCGCCGGGTACGCCGCCGACTCGCTGCCGTGGATCCGCACTCTGGCGTACGCGATCGCCGGCACCGCGATCGTCTTCTCGATCGTCGCGCCGATCGCCGGGGCGCTGCGGCGGCGCCGCACGGCGCGCACCCGGTGAGCGCACCGCGTCCCGTGCCGGCGCGCGCGGTGCGCACGGAGACGGTCGTGGAGCGCTCCCGCTTCCTGTGCGTGCTCCAGCCGGTGCCCGACGAGGCCGCCGCCGACGCCGTCGTGGCGGCCGTGCGCCGGGAGTTCCCCGGCGCGCGGCACCACTGCTCGGCGCGGGTGCTGGGCGACGACGGGGAGGTGCGGCGCTCGAGCGACGACGGTGAGCCCGCCGGCACAGCCGGGGCGCCGATGCTCGCCGCGCTCGACGGCGCCGGCGTGACGGGCGCGGTGGCGGTGGTGGTCCGCTGGTTCGGCGGGGTGCTGCTGGGCACCGGCGGGCTGGTGCGCGCCTACGGCGGCGCGGTGGCCGGGGCGCTGGCCGAGGCGGGTGTGCTGCGCCGGCACCGGGTGGAGCTGGTGCAGGTGCGCGCCGACCTGGCCGGGGCCGGGCGCGTGGAGGCCGAGCTGCGCCGCCGGCACGCCGTCGAGGACGTCGAGTGGGGCGCGGACGGCTGGCGCGCGGTGGTGGCGGTGCCGGCCGGCGGGCGCGAGGCGCTGGCGGCGGACCTGGCCGCCGCGGGCCTGCCCCCCGCCGCCACCGACCTCACCCCCCTGGGCCCCGCCGTCCGCCCCCTCCCCTGACCCTCTCCTCCTCCGCGTCCGCACGACACCAGCGGTGATCTTGCACGCTTGAGCCCTCAACCACGCAAGATCACCGAGGGAGGGGAAGAGTGCGAGGGAGGGAGGCGGTCAGGCGGGGCGGGTGACGGCGGTCAGGCGCACGGCGACGGTGACGTCCACGACCTCCGGCAGGGCGGCCAGGCGTTCGTCCAGGCCCGCCTCGTCCACGTGGTGCGCGCTGGGTCCCATGAGCACCAGGTCGCGCAGCGCCTCGCGCCCCAACGGTCGCAGCACGCTCAGCTCCCGGACGGCGGCCGGCACGAGACCGGCCAGCTCGACCGCGAGGCGCTCGTCCTTGCGCTCGTCCAGCCCGAGCATCCCCAGCACCGCGCGCACCTCCCCCAGGTGCGCCGGCAGCGGCGTGAGCACCACCCACGTCCCGCCCGGGCGCAGCACCCGGGTGACCTCCGCCGTCCCGCGCGGGGCGAACACCGTCGTCACCAGGTCCGCGCAGCCGTCGGCCAGCGGCAGCGGGCGCCACACGTCGGCGCCGACGGCCGCGGCCCGCGGGTGGGCGCGCGCGGCGCGGCGCAGGGCGGGCGCCGAGGTGTCCAGGCACACCCCGTCCGCGCCGGTCAGCGCGTCGAGGACGTGCGCGAGGTGGTACCCCGTGCCGCCGCCGACGTCGACGACACGGCCGGCGCCGGGCGCCAGTTCGGCGGCGAGCCGTGCCAGCTCCGCCGCCACGGGCGCGTAGTGCCCGGCGGCCAGGAACCGCTCGCGGGCGGCGACCATGCCCGCGGTGTCGCCCGGGTGCGCGCGCCCTCCACCGGTGAGGTTGACGTACCCCTGGCGGGCGACGTCGGCGCTGTGCCCGGCGGGGCACACCAGCCGCCGCGCGTGCGCGGCGAGCGGCTGCCCGCACACGGGGCAGCGCAGCGCGGGCAGCGCCGCCAGCAGGGCGGCGGGCAGCGCCGCCGGGGAGGACTGGCGGGTGTCCAGGGCCCTCAGCGCTCGCGCTCGGCGGACCCGCCCAGCGGGTGCATGCCGGTGAGCGCGCCCACCCAGGAGGCGGGCACGCGCGCCAGCCGCTCGTCGTAGGCGCGCACGGTGGCGGCGTGGAAGGCGAGGTCCCCGGCCAGGCGGTGCTCGGCGTCGGCGACGGCCCGGCGGGTCTGCTCGTCGGGCTGCCCGTCGGCGTGCAGGGACAGCTCGGCCAGCCGGGTGCGGCGCTGCTCGGCCAGCGCGCCGGCCTCCACGGCCAGGTCCCGCAGGCGCACCAGGGAGGCGCGCGCGGCCGCCGCGTAGGCGACCGCGACGGCCACGAGCAGCAGGACGACGACGAGGACGACGGTGCCGGCGGTGCCCACGCTCAGCCGCCCAGACCGATGTCCGCCAGCGAGTAGGCGGCGCGGTACGGCAGCCCCTCGGCCTCCACGCGCTCCTTCGCGCCGGTGGCGCGGTCGACGATGACGACGACGCCGACGACCTGCGCACCGGCCTCGCGCAGCGCGGCGACGGCGGTGAGCACGGACCCGCCGGTGGTGGAGGTGTCCTCCACGGCCAGCACGCGGCGCCCGGCCACGTCGGGGCCCTCGACGCGCCGCTGCAGCCCGTGCGCCTTCTCCGTCTTGCGCACCACGAACGCGTCCAGCGGGGCGCCGTGCTCGGCCGCCCAGCCGCGCGCGTTGGCGGCGTGCACCACCGCCAGCGCCACCGGGTCGGCGCCCATGGTGAGCCCGCCGACGGCCTGGAAGTCCCAGTCGGCGACGAGGTCGAGCAGCACCGGGCCGACGAGGGCGGACGCCTCGCCGTCGAGGGTGATCCGGCGCAGGTCGACGTAGTGGTCGGCCTCCTCGCCGCTGGACAGCGTCACGCGGCCGTGCACGACGGCCCTCTCGGCGATGAGGGCGGCGAGGCGCTCGCGCTCGGCGGTGGGGGTGCTCACGGGGCACGAGCTTAGGCGGTGGCCGGGTGCGCCCCGGGCGGTGGCGCTGCGGCGGCGGTAACGTCCGGGCCGTGCGCCTGGCCACCTGGAACGTGAACTCCGTCCGCGCCCGCCTGGACCGCGTCCTGGCGTGGCTGGAGCGCAGCGACGTCGACGTCCTCGCGCTGCAGGAGACCAAGTGCAAGGACGAGCAGTTCCCCGCCGACGCCTTCACCGAGGTCGGCTACGAGGTCGCCCACCACGGCCTGTCGCAGTGGAACGGGGTGGCGCTGCTGTCCCGGGTGGGGCTGGAGGACGTGGCCACGTCCTTCTCCCCCGACGTGCCGGGGTTCGGGGTGCCGCCCGTGGTGGAGGCGCGCGCTCTCGGCGCGACCTGCGGCGGGGTGCGGGTGTGGAGCCTGTACGTGCCCAACGGGCGCGGCCTGGACGACCCGCACTACGCCTACAAGCTCCTGTGGCTGGAGGCGCTGCGCGAGGCGGGCCGCGGCTGGCTGGACCGGGACCCGGCCGCGCAGGTCGCGCTCGTGGGCGACTTCAACATCGCCCCCCTGGACGAGGACGTGTGGGACCCGGCCGTCTTCGAGGGCGCCACGCACACCTCGGAGCCGGAGCGCACGGCGTTCCGCTCGCTGGTGGAGCTGGGCTTCAGCGACGTGGTGCGCCCGCACGCCCCCGGCCCGGGCACCTACACGTACTGGGACTACACGCAGCTGCGCTTCCCCAAGCGGCAGGGCATGCGCATCGACTTCGTCCTCGGCTCGCCCGCGCTGGCGGCGCGCGTCAGCGGCGCGACGATCGACCGCGCCGAGCGCAAGGGCAAGGGGGCCTCGGACCACGCGCCCGTGGTCGTGGAGCTGGACGGCCCCGCCCCCGCTGCCGACGCCGCCCCCGACGCCGCCGAGGGCGTGTGACGCGCGGCACTGCGCCGAACGGTTGAAGACCGCGGCCCGAGCCCGCCGCGGGGGCGACGGGCCGGACCTGCGCGGCTAGGTTCGCGAGGGTGCGATCACCTGTGAACGACGCCGACCTGGAGGCCGTCGAGCTGAGCGCGGCCACCGACGCCCGCGGGCAGCGGGCCGTGGCCGCGCTGCTGGAGTCGTGGGCGCGCAGGAGCGTGCCCGGGGACTCCGTGAGCCGGGCGCGGCTGCTGGTGGCGGCCAGCGAGCACAGCGCCTACGCCGGGGACTCCCGCCGGGCGCTGCGGCTGGCCCGCCGTGCGCTGGCGACGGGGGACCACGTCGCCCCGGACACCCGTTGCTACGTGGTGTCGGCGCTGCTGCTGTGCGGGCACCTGCGCGAGGCGCTGGTGCTGGTGGAGGAGGTCGTGCGGGACAGGCCGGCCGACGCCGAGGTGTACGAGCTCCTCGGCGAGGAGCTGGCCCGGCACCACCAGTACGACGACGCCGCCCGGGTGTGGACGGCCGGGCTCTTCCGCTGCGCCGGGGACGAGGAGGCCACGGAGGTGCTGCTGGCGGCGATGCGCCGCGGTCGCGGCCCCTCGCGCCCGGTGGACCTGCGCTCGGTGGACCTGCGCGAGGCGCTGGGCGTCCCGGCGCCGGCCCCCGCGCTGGACTGAGGCGCGGCGGCCGGCCCTGCCGGGCCGGCCGCCGCGCACTGCGCTCAGCCCTTGACGGAGCCCTCGGTGAGCCCGCCGCGCCAGAAGCGCTGCAGGACGACCATGAGGACGATGAGCGGGACGATGGAGACGAGCACGCCACCGGTGGTCAGCTCGTAGAACTCCGGCAGCCGGTCGACCTGCCCGCGCCAGTTCACCAGCCCCAGGGTGATGGGGTACAGCTCCTGGTCGGCGAGCATGATGAGCGGCAGGAAGTAGTTGTTCCAGATGCCGACGAACTGGAAGAGGAACACCGTCACCAGCGCCGGGACCATCATGCGCAGCCCGAAGGTGTGGAAGATGCGCAGCTCCCCCGCACCGTCCAGGCGCGCCGACTCCACCAGGGACGGTGGCACGACCGCGCCCGCGTAGATGCGGCACAGGAAGAAGCCGAACGGTGACACGAACGACGGCAGCAGCACGCTGAGGTACGTGTCGGTCAGGCCGATCTCGCTGAACATGAGGAACAGCGGCAGGGCGGTGGCGGTGCCGGGCACGAGCACCCCGCCGAGGACGAGGCCGAACACGGTGTTGCGGCCCTTGAAGTCGTACACGGCCAGCGCGTACCCACCGGCGGCGGCGATGTAGGTGGCGACGAGCGCACCGCCGCCCGCGTACAGCATGCTGTTGGCGAACCACCGCACGAAGATGCCGCCGTCGTAGCTGAAGACGGAACGGACGTTCTCCCACAGCTGCAGGTCGCCGAACCAGAAGCCGTTGGTGGTGAACAGGTCCTCGGTGGACTTGGTGGCCGCGACGACCACCCAGTAGACGGGGACCAGGAAGTACGCGGCCACCAGCACGAGCACCGCGGTGACGATGATGCGGCTGGCCGCCGGTGGCCCGGTGGCACCGCGCCGGCCGTGGCCGGCGGGTCGGCGGGCTGCCTGGTCGACGGCTGCGGTGGTGGCGAGGCGATCCTCCTCGGGACGGACGGTGCTCACGACTCGCTCCTCGACACGACACGCAGGAACACGAAGGACAGCACGAACGCCGCGACGGCGATGATGACCGCCTGCGCGGCGGCGACACCGAGGTCGTTGTAGGTGAACGCGCTCGTGTAGGCGGCGAAGTTCGGCGTGTAGCTGGCGTCGATGGCCGGCGACACCCCCCTCAGCACCTGCGGCTCGGCGAACAGCTGCAGGGTGCCGATGATGGAGAACACCGTGGTGAGCACGAGCGCGGGCCGGATCAGCGGCAGCTGCACCGACCAGGCGAGCCGCAGCGGCCCGGCCCCGTCCACCCTGGCCGCCTCGTACACCTCACCGGGGATCGCCTTGAGCTGCGCGATGACGATGAGCATGTTGTAACCGGCGTAGGACCACGTGACGATGTTCGCGATCGACCACAGGACCGTCTGCGGGCCCAGGAAGTCGACGGGGACGCCCAGCGTCCCGAGGGCCGCCACGATCGGGGAGAACCCCGGCAGGTACAGGAACGACCACAGGATGCTGGCGATCACGCCGGGGATGCCGTACGGCAGGAAGTAGGCCGCCCGGAAGAACGAGGGCCACTTCGCGGACGCCGACTCCAGCAGCAGGGCCAGGATCGTCACCGCGACGATCATCACGGGGACCTGGACGACGCCGAACA
The DNA here is from genome assembly GCF_050871525.1 of Kineococcus auxinigenes. Taxonomy (NCBI): domain Bacteria; kingdom Bacillati; phylum Actinomycetota; class Actinomycetes; order Kineosporiales; family Kineosporiaceae; genus Kineococcus; species Kineococcus auxinigenes. The sequence goes on from NZ_JBKBCT010000039.1 coordinate 19,148, forward strand.
GCAGCACCCGCCAGATCGAGTCCACGAACGCCTCGTCGCCCAGGGCGCGCGCGTAGTTCTCGAAGCCTGCGAAGCCGGAGCTGATGCCGTCCTCGCCGAACAGGCCCTGCCGGTCCACGCCGGTGAAGCTCTGCCCGATCGCGTAGAGCACCGGGAGCAGGAAGGTGAGCACGAACAGCAGCAGGAACGGGGCCAGCAGCACCCACGGCGCCCGGCGCTGTGCGCTCCTCACGACGCGCTCCTGACCTCGAGGCCCTTGTGCCTCATGATGTCCATCACCGTGGCCTGGACCCCGTCCATGGCGTCGACGAGCATGGTCCCTCCCGCGGTGCGCTCCCGGATCGCCGCGGACAGCGCGTCGTTGAGCTCGAGGTAGATCGGCGACCACGTCCAGTCGGGGTTCTGCTGGTCGGCGGCCGGGGCGAAGACCTCCTGGTTGTAGTTCTGGCCGCTGAAGAACTCCGACGGCTGCTGGCGCGAGGCGCCCACGTAGTCGGGGGACGGCGACCAGCCGATGCCGGAGTTCTCGATGAGCAGGTCGATGGCCTCGGGGTCGGTGGTCATCCACACCATGAAGTCCAGCGCCTCGGCGGGGTGCTGGGAGTTGGCGAGCACGGCCGCGGTGGAGCCGCCGAGGGTGGCGGAGGCGTACCCGGTGTCGGGCCAGCGGGGCATGGGCGCCACCGCCCACAGCCCTTCGGTGCCGCCGACGCTCTGCACGAGGGCGTCGCCCCAGGAGCCGGTGATGATGGCGGGGATCTGGCCGGTGGCGGCCGCGGCGTACCAGCCGGAGGACAGCGGTGCGAGGGACAGGTTGAACAGGTCCTCGGAGAACGCGGTGTCCAGCAGCTCGGCGACCATCCGGGTCGGCTCACCGGTCAGGTCCACGATCCACTCGTCGCCGTCCGGGGTGAACCACTCCGCGCCGGCCTGCATGCAGTACGACGTGAAGTTGCCGGGGTCGTTGATGTTGAAGCCTTCCAGGCGCCCCACGGGCGGTGCGTCCTTCACGGCCCGGGCCAGGTCGAGCCACTCCTGCCACGTCGCGGGCGGGGTGAACCCGAGCTGCTCGAACACGTCGCGCCGGTAGAAGAAACCCATCGGTCCGGTGTCCTGCGGCACGCCGTACACGCTGTCGCCGACGGAGACCCGCGACAGGTCGGCCTCGCGGTACTGCGAGGCGTGCTCGGCGAAGCCGTAGCGGCTGAGGTCGACCAGGCCGTTCTGCAGCAGGAAGCTGGGCAGCAGCTGGAACTCCACCTGGGCGATGTCCCCGCCACCGCCGGCGGCGAGCGCGGCGAACATCTTGGCGTAGCCGCCGCTGTTGCCGGAGCCGATCCACACCGCTTCGACCTGCACGTCGGGGTTCTTGGCGTTCCAGGCGTCGCAGACCACCTGCAGGTCCTTCAGCCACGCCCAGTACGTGAGCCGCACGGGGCCGTCGGCCCGCGGGATCGGCGCCTGGTTGTTCACGGACGTCGCGGCCGCGCCGGCTCCGCAGGCGCTCATCGTCCCGGCGGCCCCGAGGGCGCCCGCCGCGCCCAGCACGGAGCGGCGTCGTGGTCCGCTGCCGGGGGATCGCCCCGGTGCGGCCCGGAGCGGGCTCGGTGGTCCTGTCGTGGGCACGGTGCGCTCCTCCCGGCCCGCGTCGGTGCGAGCCCTGACCGACACCGTAGGTGAGGTTCCTGCCGAGAGCCAGGACCGTGCGAGCGCGGCGGCGCGGGGCGGGCGGTCCACCGCGTCACGGGTGCATGCGGGCTCCCTTGACGACCTTGTCGACGCGGCTGCGCGGGCCGTGCAGGGCGAGCCCGACGAGGTCGAGCTGCGCGCCGGGCACGGCGGCGACCACGGCCCGGTTCGCCGCGTCGTGGCCGGTGGCGAACATGCCGGCGGTGAACACCGCCAGCGGCAGGTCGCGCTCGAGCGCCCTGCGGTGCGCGGTGCGCAGCAGGTCCGCGGTGCCCTCCAGGACGAGCACCGGCTGCCCCAGCAGGGCCAGGTATCCGGTGCCGTCGGCGTCGGCGTAGGGCTGCCCCACGAGCTCGGGGTGGGCGGCGGTCACGCCGCCGGCCAGGAACGCGGTCACGTTCAGGCGCTGCCACGCGGCCAGGTCGTCGCGCAGCAGGACGGCGATCTTCGTCTCGAAGCGGACGGGCGTCTCGTCGGGGGTGGTGTCGTTCACGACGGCAGCGTGGCGCGGTGCGCAGGGCGCGGTCTTGTACGTTCCTGACGTGCCCGAGGGGACGGCCGGGCCCGCGGCCGAGGTGGTGCGCAGCTGGCGGCCGGCGGTGCCCGGCGTCGCGGAGGTGCTGCACGCCCGCTTCACCCGCCACGCCTACCCGCTGCACGTCCACGGCACCTGGACGGTGCTGCTCGTCGACGAGGGCGCGGTCAGCTACGACCTGGACCGCCGGCACCGGGGTGCGCTGGGCTCGGCGGTCACGGTGCTGCCGCCGCACGTCCCGCACGACGGCCGGGCCGCGACCGGTGCGGGGTTCCGCAAGCGGGTGCTGTACCTGGAGCCGCAGGTGCTGCCGGAGCACCTGGTGGGCGCGGCCGTCGACGAGCCCGCCCTGGCCGGTGCGGCCCTGCACGGTGCGGTGGCGGCGCTGCACGCGGTGCTGGTGCTGCCCGGGGAGGAGTTCGAGGCGGAGGCCCGGACGGCGCTGCTGGTGGCCTGGCTGCGCCGGCGCCTGGAGGGCCGCGAGCCGCTCCCGCCGCGGCGGGACGCGCCCCTGGCGGCGCGGCTGCGGGACCTGCTGGACGCGCACGTGGTGGAGGGGGTCGCGCTGCAGCGGGCCGGGCAGGAGCTGGGGGCGAGCCCGGAGCACCTGGTGCGCACGTTCCGCCGCGAGGTGGGGATGCCGCCGCACGCCTACCTGACGGCCCGGCGGGTGGACCTGGCGCGGCGGCTGCTGCTGGCCGGTCACCGCCCGGCGACCGCGGCCGTGCTGGCGGGTTTCCACGACCAGTCGCACCTGACGCGGCACTTCCGCCGCCTGCTGGGGGTTCCCCCGGGGCGCTTCGCGGGCTGAGGGCCACGATGGGGGTGTGAGCGGCGAGCGCAGCGGTCCCGGGTCGATCACCGACGTGCCGGGGGTGCGGGTGGGGCAGGTGACGCGCCGCGGCGGCGGCTGGCTCACCGGCGTCACCGTGGTGCTGCCGCCGCCGGGGACGGTGGCGGGCGTGGACGTGCGCGGCGGGGGCCCGGGCACCCACGAGACGGACGCGCTGGACCCGCGGACCCTGGTGCCGACGGCGGACGCGGTGGTGCTCACCGGCGGCAGCGCGTACGGCCTGGTCACCGCGCACGGCGTGCAGCGCTGGTGCGCCGAGCACGGCCGGGGTTTCCGCGTGGGGCCGGGCGAGGGCGAGGTGGTGCCGATCGTGCCGGCGGCGGCGGTGTTCGACCTGGGTCGCGGCGGGGTGTTCGGCAACCACCCGGCGCAGGAGTGGGGGTACGAGGCGGCGGCCGCGGCGCACTCCCCCGCCGGGACGGTGGTGGCCCGCGGCAGCGTCGGCGCGGGCACGGGGGCGGTGGTGGGGCGCCGCTTCAAGGGCGGGGTGGGAACGGCCTCGGTGCGGGTGGGCGGTGCGGTGGTCGGGGCGATCGCCGTGGTGAACGCGTTCGGGCTGCCGGTGGCGCCGGGCGCAGCGCGCGGCGGGGCGGTACCCGGGGAACCGCTGGGCTCGGGGCCCGCGCTGAACACGACGCTGGTGTGCGTGGCCACGGACGCCGCGCTGGAGCCGGCGGAGGTCTCGCGCACGGCGACCACCGCGCACGACGGGCTGGCCCGGGCGCTGGACCCGGTGCACACCCTCTCCGACGGCGACACCGTCTTCGCGCTCGCCACCGGGGCGGTGCCGCTGCCGGTGACGCGCCCGGAACGGGTGGCGGAACTGGTGCGGGTGCAGGCCGCGGCGGCGGAGGCGGTGCGCCTGGCGGTGCTGGACGCGGTGGCGTCGGCGGAACCGGTGGAGATCGGTGGGCAGCTGCTGCCCCGCTGGCCGGGGTGAGGCAGCGGCGGGTCAGCGCTCCCGCCGGCCGGTGGGCGGTTCCTCGATGCGCAGGGGCGGCAGCCCGACGACGTCGAACGTGGCGGAGGCGATGCCGATGCCGGCCTCGTCCAGGCCGGCGAGGACCTGCCGGGTCACGGCGTCCTTGACGGCGCGCACCCCGCGGTGCGGCACGAGGAAGCGCAGGGACATCTCCAGCCAGTTGTCGGTGATGCGCCAGTACACCGCCGGTTCCAGCGAGGCGTCGGCCATCGCGTAGCGGGTGCGCATCCTGGCCAGGGCGGCCTCGGCGGCCGGGTCGTCGACGACGGCGTGGTCCCGGGCCGCGGCGAGCAGGAGGGCCTCGGCGCGGGAGCGGTCGGCGGTGTAGGGCACGGGCAGCGCGATCTCCTCCCACAGGTAGGGGAAGTCGCGCGTGTAGTTGTAGACGGGTTCGTCGAAGACGACGCCGTTGGTGACGGTGACCAGCCGGCCGGTGTACTGGCGCGAGTGCACCCACCCGGCGGGGTCGGCGCCGCTGGGCCCGGGTCCGGCGGAGGGCGGCTGCCCCATCTCCATAATGGTGGTCTTGAGGAACCCCAACCGCACGACGTCGCCGCGCACCCCGCCGAGGCTGACCCGGTCACCGACGCCGAAGGTGTCCCCGCGCAGGATGACGAAGTAGGCGGCCAGCGACAGCAGGACCTGCTGCAGGGCGAACGCGAGGCCGGCGCTGAGCAGCCCGACCCCGGTGGACACGTCCGTCTCGGGGGTCACCCAGATCGAGAAGACGCCCAGGACCAGCACGACGGCGCTGATGACCTGCAGGCCCTGCCGGGCCCAGAACCGGCGCGGGTCGGCGACGCGCCCGCCCAGCACCCGGCGCACCGCGGCGCGCGCCACGGCCCGCAGCGCCAGCACGGCGAGCACGAGGACGGCGGTGAACAGCAGCTTCACCCCGGTGGTGGCGCTGACGCCGACCAGGGTCACCCCGAGGATCTCCACGGCCTCGGAGGACGCCTCGTCCAGCACGGGGGTCTCGAGCACTCCGCCGTCGAGGAGCAGGGTCACGGGGCACGGCCTCCCGGGGTCGGCGGCTCGGGGGCTCCCGGCTCTGAGCGGGCAGCCCTCGCGGTCGGCCGAACGTACCCAGCCGCGCGGGCCCGCGCAGCTCGGCGCAACCGGCGCACGACGGGGTCCGGCAGGACCCGTCGCGCCACCGGGGCGGTCGCGGCCAGCAAGGGCCGGCGCCGGGGACGCTCGGCGCGCACCCGGGCGCGGGTCTCCAGGTCCAGCGGGAGCAGCACCTGCTCGACGGCCAGCAGGACCGTGCCGCGCAGCAGCCACAGGGAGGTCTGCTCGCGGGCGTCCACCAGCAGCAGCTCGGTGAGGGTGGCGCGCGCCTCCCCGGCCCGCTGCAGGCTCTGCGCGAGGCGCTGCTCCACCTCCTCCTCGGCACCGGACGCCTCGGCCTCCAGCAGCGCCCCGAACTCGTCCAGGCAGGCGGCGACCTCGGTGAGCACGACCGCGAACGCGGCCCGCACCTCCGAGCCGTACCCGTCGTCGGCGCTCGCGTGCGCCGGCGCCTCCCGGCGCATGGCGACGAACAGGGCCCGCAGCGCCAGCAGCGAGCTGTCCAGGGCCTCCAGCCCGGTGCGCAGCACCGGTTCCACGTCGGCGGTGGCCAGGGCGCGGGGGTTGAAGCGGCGCAGGTCGCGGACGTCGCCGAGGGCGGCGGAGGCCCGTCCGGCGACGTCCGCGACGGCCCGGGCCCGCTCCAGCCAGTCGGTGACCTCGGCCTCGGTGACGGGTCGGTTGGCCATCGCGGTGCCGGCGACGATGAGGCACTCGGCCTGCTCCTGGGCGACCGCGCGGACCTCGCCGACCGCGTCGCGGGTGGGCACCGGCGGCGGTACCAGCACGCTGAACGCGATGCCGACCCCGGCGCCGATGAACGTGGTGACCAGGCGGGTCTCCGCGGCGATCCCCTGCCCGCCCACGGCCAGGACGAGCATGGCGCTGATGGGCGTCTCCAGCGCCTGGGCGCCCAGCCGCAGCACGGCGGCCAGCAGCAGGGAGGAGCCGACCGCCACCGCCAGGCTCCACCAGCTGAGCCCGACGACGGTGGACAGGGCGACGGCGACGAGGACGCCGGTGAGGACGGCGCCGACCCGCACGACGGCCATCTTGAGGCTGGAGGTCGCCGACGCCTGCAGGACCAGCAGCGAGGTGAGGGAACCGGTGAGGTCGACGGGGCCCCGCGTCGCGACGAGGGTGAGCAGGTAGGAGACGACCGCGGCGGCCGTCAGCCGGGCCGCGGGGGCCAGCACCGGCCACAGCCGGGCGCGCGGGCGCCGCGCGCGCCACGCCCGCAGCGTTCCCCGCAGGGCCGCCCGGCCCCACCCGGCCGCCGTCATGCCGCCTCCCGACCCACCGCGTGCACCGACGCCTCGTGGGCGCTCCACGGTGCCTCCTCGGCGCCGCGGTTGCGAGCCGGCTCCACCGAGGACCCGAGCACCTCGCTGAGCGACCCGTGGCGCGGTGGGCGCGGTCAGCGCCCCGGCGCCGCCACCCACTCCAGGAAGGAGTCGAACCAGTCGTCCGAGGGGGTGCCTCGCCGGCGGGCTCCGAAGCCGTGCCCCCCGGCGGCGTAGGCGTGCACCCGGGCCGGGACCCCGGCCCGGCGCCAGGCGTCGTGCAGGCGCAGGCACGAGCCGACGATGACGTCACCGAGCTCGTCGTCGTCGGCCCACGCCAGGAACATCGGCGGCGCGGGCCGCGGCAGCGGCAGCGGCACCTCACCCCACCAGGCCGGGTAGATCGGCGCCACGAACGAGGGCCGTTCCGCCGCGGGCACGTCGAAGCTGGTCGCCAGCGCGACGTACGCACCGGCGGAGAACCCGAGCACACCGGTGCGGTCGGGGTCCACGCCCCACTCCTCGGCGCGCTCGCGCACGGCGCGCAGCGCTGCACCGCCGTCGGCCGACGCGGCCGCCCGCCGGGCCCGCGAGACCTCGGCGAGGTGGTCCCGGTCGCCCAGGCGGCTGTGGGCGAAGGCGGTGAACCGCTCGTGCTCGACCGGGGTCGGGACGAGGCGGTAGTGCAGCACGAAGGCGGCGATGCCGTGCTCGGCGAGCCGCTGGGCCACGTGGGCGCCCTCGTTGTCGACCGCCAGCAGGTGCAGGGCACCGCCGGGGGCGACGACCACCCCGGTGCCGGTGCTCGTCGCAGGGTCGGGCAGGTACGGCGTCAGCGTGGCGAGGGTGACGTTGCGCAGCAACCGCTCGCCGGGGTGGTCGGGGTCCTCGAAGAGGATCGAGGTGTCCTCCGCACCGTGCGGGCCGAGCGGGACGGGGCTCAGGCGCCGCACGTCCCCGCCTCCCGCCGGTGCGGGCGCGCGCCCCGCCGCCTCACCGGGTCGTGGCCCCGGCGGAGGCGCGCAGGCGCTCGGGGACCACGGTCTCGCGCGGGGCGGTGGGACGGAAGTCCAACCGGTCCACGCCGAGGCCGTTCAGCACCGCCCGCTCCACGGGGGAGAAGTCGCCGGCGTCGGGGCGGTCGAAGTCCATGGGCTCGCGCAGGCTGAGCGGGGGGTTGGTGATCAACCGCTGGGCGCGCAGCACGTTCTGGGACGTGGCGTGCAGCATGAACGGGTGCATGAGCACGACGTCGCCCTGCTCACCGGTCAGCTCCTCGAACCGCCGGCAGTGCTCGACGAGGCGGGTCTGCTGCAGCGCGTCGGGCAGGACGCCCTCGGGGCGCTCGGCCAGGAACCGGGCGACGACGCCGACGGAGTCGGTGGCCACGAAGGTGCCCCCGCCCCGGGAGAGCACGTCGGTCCACAGCACGATGGTCAGCAGCCCCTGCTCGGGGGAGTCCAGGAAGTGCCGGAAGAAGTCGCCGTCCTTGTGCCAGCCGCCGACGCGAGCCGACGGCGGCTCGAACGGGCGGTCGGCGCCGACGCCGAGGTTGGCGATGATGCCGTCGCCCCACTCCCAAGGGGTCTGGACGCGCTCCCGCCCGCCCAGCAGCTGGCAGGCGGCGTGGAAGGCGGTGGGTGCGAAGCGCTCGGCGTCGACGTGCGCCCGGGAGGACAGGTGGACCCGGGGGCGGTCCCACGTGGTGGGGTCGTCGCGGTCGACGCCCAGGCGCTGCCAGGCCTCGTCGACGATCGGTGCGGCCTGCTCGGCGTCGAAGCAGCGCTCCAGGACGACGTAGCCCTTCTCGAGGAAGTGCTCGACCTGCGCGTCGCTGAGCGGGGCGGTGGTGCTGGTGTCCACGGGATTCCTCACGATCACGAGAAGGGGGTGGCTCTCAGCCCTTGAAGGCGCCGTCCATGATCCCGGACACCATCTGCTTGCCGAAGAAGGCGAACAGCACCAGCAGCGGGACGGTGACCAGGAAGGAGCCGGCCATGGCCAGGCCGAGGTCGACGGAGATGTTGGACTGCAGGGCCTTGATGGCGATCTGCGCGGTGTACATGTCGGGGGACTTCAGGACGATGAACGGCCAGAGGAAGTCGTTCCAGGCGTTGACGAAGCCGAGCAGGCCGAGGACGGCGGCCGCCGGGCGGACGACGGGGAAGGCGATGCGGGCGAAGATCTGCCAGGAGTTCGCCCCGTCCATGCGCGCCGCCTGCAGCAGCTCGTCGCTGATGGTGGCGCTGATGTGCTGGCGCATCCAGAAGATGCCGAACGCGCTGACCAGGCCGGGGACGACGAGCGCCTGGAGGGTGTCCACCCACCCCAGGGTGGAGATGACCATGTACTGCGGGATGACGGCCAGCTGGGCCGGGACCGTCATGGTCAGCACGAGGATGAGGAAGAGCACGTCGCGGCCGCGGAACGTCATCTTCGCGAAGGCGAAGCCCGCCAGCGAGCACAGGAACGCCTGCCCCACGGCGATGAGGGCTGCGACGATGAAGCTGTTGATCAGTGACCGCACGAACGGCACGGTCTCGAAGACGAGTCTCAGCAGCTCGGGGAAGTTTCCCCCGGGGACCACGCGCGGCGGCAACTGGGTGGCGGCTTCGGAGCCGACGGAGGAGACGACGAACATCCAGTAGACCGGGAAGATGCACGCCGCCGCCGCCAGTGCGAGGACCGCGTAGGTGTACCAGCGCACCCGGACGATACCCCGCCGGCGGGGGGTCCTCGTGGTGCGCGGCCGCAGGTCCGCCTGCTGCCGGGGGTCGGTGGTGGTGGCCATGTCAGCCCTTCTTCCCCAGACGGCTCGAGAGCAGGAAGTTGATGAACGCCACGACGACGATGATGGCGAACAGCGCGACGCCGACGGCCGAGCCGTAGCCGAACTTGAACGACCCGAAACCCTGCTCGAAGAGGAACAGCGAGAGGGTCTGGCACTGGCGCGCCGTGCCGCAGGTGAGCGTCCCGTTGGACAGCAGCAGGGGCTCGGTGAAGATCTGCAGGCCACCGATGGTGGACATGATGACGGTGAAGACGATCACCGGGCGCAGCGACGGCAGGGTGATGTGGAAGAACTGCTTGACGGGGCCGGCCCCGTCCACGGCGGCCGCCTCGTACAGGTCGCGCGGGACGGCCTGCAGCGAGGCCAGGTAGAGCAGCGTGTTGTAGCCGAACCAGCGCCAGATGACCATGACCGAGATGAGCACGTGGCTGCCGACCGCGCTGGACATGAAGTCGATGTGCTCGAAGCCCAGCAGCTCCAGGAACCAGTTGAGCAGACCGTAGTCGCGGTTGAAGATCTGGGCGAAGACGATCGCCGTCGCCGCGACCGAGGTGATGTACGGCAGCAGCATCGCCATGCGGAAGAAGTTGGCCATGCGGAGGTAAGCGCTGTTGAGCACCTGCGCCAGGATGAGCGCGATGATCAGCTGCGGGACCGTCGAGATGATCCAGATGCTGAAGGTGTTGCGCAGCGCGTTCCAGAACCGCGGGTCCTCGCCGAGCAGGCGGAAGTTCTCCAGACCGACGAACGTCTTGTCACCGATCGGGTTCCAGTCGAACAGCGCCACGTAGAAGGTGAACAGCAGCGGGAAGAGGCCGAAGACGAGGAAGAGCACGTAGAAGGGGGCCACGTACCCGTACGGCGCCAGCCGCTCCCAGCGCTTCTCCACCGGCCGGGTCGCGGTGGCCGGTTTGACCGGCCGCAGCGTTCCGGGGGTCAGGGTGGCACTCATCAGGAACCGATCGCGGACTTGATGTTCCTCACGGCGGTGTCCCACGCGGCGTCGGCGGGAGCACCGTCACCCTCGACGCCGTTGAGCGCGTTGAGCAGTTCGGTGCTGATCTCGGTGTTGTACTCACCGTTGACGAAGGGCTCCAGACCCAGGACCGCCTGGGTGAAGATCTTGCCCGTGGGAGCGTCGCCGAAGAAGGGGTCGGTGTGGTTCACCAGCTCCGGCTTGTCGTAGTTGACCGGGGTGGTGGGCAGCGACCCGGAGTCGAGGAAGTGCTGCAGCTGCTGCTCGGGGGACTGCATCGTCGTGATGTAGTCCCACGCGGCCTGCGGGTTGGCCGCGCGCGCGGGGATGGCCAGGTAGCTGCCGCCCCAGTTGCCTCGACCGCCGGGGATGACGGCGATGTCCCACTCGCCCTCGGTGTCGGGTGCCGCGGACCGGATCGAGCCGAGCATCCACGAGGGTGCGGCCACGGCGGCGAACGCCCCCTTGGCCATGCCGGCGTTCCAGCCGTCGGTGAAGCTCTCCAGCTTCGCGGTGATGCCGGCGGCGATGGCCCGCAGCCCGAGGTCGAAGGACTCGCGGACGATGGGGTTGGTGTCGTACACCACGTCACCGTCGGCGGAGTAGTACTGCTCCTCACCCTGGGAGACGGCCTGCAGGAAGACGGTCGTGGCGGCGTTGTCGATGAACGCGTTGCCGGTCGCCTCGGTGTAGCGCCGGCCGGTGGCGATGAAGTCCTCCCACGTCGGCCACAGCGCGCTGACCTCGTCGCGGTTCGTCGGCAGCCCGGCGGCGGCCATGAGGTCGGTGCGGTAGGCGACGCCCATGCCGCCGACGTCGGTGGGGATGCCGATGATCTCCCCGGACTGAGCAGTGGCCTGCGCCATCACCCACTCCACGTAGTCGTCCTGGACGTCGTCGGCGCCCAGCGTGGTGAGGTCGACGAAGTTGCCGGGGTTCTTCATGAACTTCGGAAGGTCACCGGCCTGGATGAGCACCAGGTCGGGCACCTTGCCGCCGGCCAGGGCTGTGGTCAGCCCCTGCGCGGTCTCCTGCGCGTTGCCGACCTCGGTGAGCTTGACGGTGACGTCGGGTGCGAGCTGCTTGTACTCCTCGACGGAGTCCTTCTGGTTGATGCCGGTGAAGGACCAGAACTCGAAGGTGTTGGGGTCGGTGGCGCCGGACGACCCGCCCGAGCAGGCCGAGGTCGCCAGGGCGGTCCCGCCGACGAGGGCGGACAGCGCCAGGGCCCGGCGGCGGGACAGCGGTGCGGCCGTGGCGGACTGCGGGGTCGAAAGCAGGTTCTTCACGGAAGTCCCCTCCCTTGGGGAGTCGTGGTGGAACGCACCGGCAGGGAGACGGTGCGCTGACGCGCTGGTGGACGGATCTCCTGCGGTGCGGCAGCAGGGGTCGTGAGGGGCGGTCGGTGGGTCTTCAGCCGACGGCCGGGAAGCTGACCGTGGCGAAGCTGTGAGCCGGCACCGTCACCCGCAGGGTGGACCCGTGCAGGTGGACGGCGTCGAGGTCGCGCACGCGCACCGGGGTGCTCGAGGCGGTGTTGTGGGCGCAGACCTCCTCGGCCGTCAGCAGCTTGCCGGCCGGCGCACCGGCCACGGCCCCGCGCACGTCGATCTCCACCTCGGTCGAACGCTGCGCGTCGAGGTTGGTCAGCGAGATCAGGACCTGCCCGTCCTTGGTGCTGGCAGAGGCGGAGAACGTCGACAGCTCCTGCTCGCCGACCTGCCGTGCAGGTGCCGCACCTCGTACGTTCAACGGCAGAGACGCGGCGTCGTGGTGGCCCTTGTTCATGGCGAAGACGTGGTAGCTGGGGGTCAGTACGAGGGCGTCGCCGTCGGTCAGCAGCATGGCCTGCAGCACGTTGACGGTCTGGGCGATGTTGGCCATCACCAGGCGGTCGGCGTGGCGGTGGAACGCATCGAAGTGGACGCTGGCCACGAGGGCGTCCCGCATCGTGTTCTGCTGGAACAGGAAGCCGGGATTCGTGCCCGGTTCGACGTCGAACCAGGTGCCCCACTCGTCGAGCACCAGCCCGACGCGCTTGCCGGGGTCGTAGGCGTCCATGACGGTGGCGTGCCCGGCGATGATCCGTTCGACGTCTCGGGCCTTGAGCATCGTGCGGTAGTACTCGTCGATGTCGAAGTCCGTGGCTGAGCCCTTGTTCTCCCACGTCGACCCGACGATCGTGTAGTGGTGGAAGGAGATCGCCTGGTAGGTGTTCTTCCCGTGCCCGGTGACCTCCCCGTCGCCGAGGTACCGGCCGAGGTTCTGCATGAGGACCTCGGTCCAGCGGTAGTCGGCGTCGGCCGCGCCCGCGGCGATGCGGTACAGGCGGTTGTCGCCGTGGTCGAGGCTGTAGGTGCCGAACTGGCGGGCCAGCTCGGCGTAGGCGCCGGCCCCCATCCCCCCGCCGCAGCCCCACGGCTCGTTGCCCAGGCCCCAGAACGGGACCGACCAGGGCTGATCGCGCCCGTTGGCCCGGCGCAGTCGCGCCATCGGGGAGTCGTCGGCCCGGGTGAGGTACTCGATCCACTGCGCGGCCTCGCGCACGGTGCCGCTGCCGACGTTCGCCGAGACGTACGGCGCCGCGCCCAGCAGATCGCACAGCGCCATGAACTCGTGGGTGCCGAAGGAGTTGTCCTCCACGACGTCGCCCCAGTGGGAGTTCACCATCCGCGGCCGCTGCTCGCGCGGGCCGATCCCGTCGCGCCAGTGGTAGGTGTCGGCGAAGCAACCCCCGGGCCAGCGCAGGTTGGGGATGTCCAGGGCGCGCAGCGCCTCCACCACGTCCAGGCGGATGCCGCCCTCGTTGGGCACGGGCGAGTCCTCGCCCACCCAGAACCCGCCGTAGACGCACCGGCCCAGGTGCTCGGCGAAGTGCCCGTACAGGTGGCGGCTGATGCGCGCGCCGGGCAGGTCCACGTCCAGCACGGCCTGCACCCGCTGCACCTGCTCGGACCCGTTCGCAGGTCGCGGGGCGGGCCCGGGGGTGGTCGCGCTGGTGCGCAGCGCCGCACCGGCTCTCTCGTCGTCGATGAGCACGCGGTCCTCACAGTGGTCGGGTAGCACGATGCACCCGCTCGCCGACCCGAGTCGGGCGTGCGGCACTTCCGTGCGGGAGTCGTCGAAGTCACCGCGCCGACCGGGCCGGGGCACCGCCTTCGGTGGTCCGGCCGCGCTGGCGCATATCGATATATTGGGCAGGCTGCGACACCGTGTCAAGGTCTTCCGGGGCTCCGCCCTTGTAGTTTTGTCGCAAGCTCAGCTGCACGAACCGGTGCGGCGGGCGCTGGCGCGAAGGAGGTCGGTCGTGGTCACGATGCGCGACGTCGCCGCGGAGGCCGGGGTCTCGCCCATGACCGTCTCCAACACCCTGACCGGCAAGCGGCCGGTCAGCGAGCAGACGCGGCGGCTGGTGCTGGAGACGGTCGAGCGCCTGGGTTACCAGGTCAACGTCGCCGCGCGCAGCCTGCGCCAGGGGCGCACCGGCGTGGTGGGCATCGCCGTGCCCACGCTGGACAGCCACTACTACAGCCAGCTGAGCCACCGCCTCGTGCTGGCCTTCTCCCGCGCGGGCCTGGCCACCGTCGTGGAGGAGACCCACGCCAGCCGCGAGGGCGAACTGGCCGCCTTCCGCGACTCCCGCCTGAACGCCTACGACGGCCTGGTCATCGCGGCCCTGGGCCTGAGCGAGCGGGAGATCAACGCCCTCTCGCGCGAGGTGCCGGTCGTGGTGCTCGGCGAGCAGGAGCTGCACCAGAGCGTCGACCACGTCAGCATGCCCAACGTCGCGGGGGCGGAGGCCGCCACCCGGCTGCTGGTGCAGCGCGGCTGCCGGCGCCTGGCGATCGTCGGCTCGCCGTCCCTGGACGCGCTGGGGGGCGCGACGCTGCCGGAGGGGGCGGCCTTCACGCTGCGCGCGCAGGCCTTCACCCGGGTCGTGCACGACAACGGCCTGAGCGCCGCCGCGGCCTACGCGGGCGTCACCCAGGCCGCCGGCGCGCAGTGCGCCCGAGACCTGCTGCAGCTCCCCGAACTGCCCGACGGGATCTTCTGCGTCACCGACACGCTGGCCTTCGGGGTCCTCCGCGGCCTGGCGGACCACGGCGTGCGCGTGCCCGACGACGTCCTGGTCGTCGGGTTCGACGACGTCGAGGACGCGCGTTACCACATTCCCTCGCTGTCCTCGATCGCTCCCGACCACGAGCAGCTGGTCGCGCAGGCCGTTCGCCTGCTCAGCCGCCGCATCGCGGACCCCTCGGCCGCGCCGCAGGACCTGACCGTCTCCTTCGAGGTCGTCGAGCGCGAATCGACGGCACGCCCGGGAGCGTGAAGCGCCGATCGACCACGCGCACCGGCGGGCCGTGACAGGATCGCGCTGCGGCGGCGTCCTCGACGACGCTCAGGCACGGAGCCGCGACCCCCCGACCGCAGGAGCGCACCCCTCGTGAACCGTTCCCTCCCACGGCTCGACACGTCGCAGCTGCCGCCGGCCGTCGACGTCTCCGACAACAGCGCCGCGCTCGCGGAGGTCCGCGCCGTCGTCGACGCCGGTCCCTACAGCGACGCCTGGGCGTCGCTGTGCCGGTACCAGCCCCCGCAGTGGTACGTGGACGCCAAGTTCGGGATCTTCATCCACTGGGGCCTGTACTCCGTCCCGGCGTTCCGCAACGAGTGGTACCCGCGCAACATGTACCAGCGGGGCAGGCCGGAGTTCGAGCACCACCGGCGGACCTACGGCTCCCACACCGACTTCGGCTACAAGGACTTCATCCCGTCGTTCACCATGAGCGGTTTCGAGCCGACGGAGTGGGCTCGCCTGTTCAGGCGCGCAGGTGCCCAGTTCGTCGTCCCGGTGGCCGAGCACCACGACGGCTTCGCCATGTACGAGACCGCCCGGTCGCGTTGGAACGCCGCCGCGGTGGGGCCCGAGCGGGACGTCTTCGGTGACCTGCTGGCCGCGGTGGACGACGCGTGGATGGTGCGCGGCGCCTCCACGCACCGCGCCGAGCACTGGTTCTTCATGAACGGCGGCACGCAGTTCGACTCCGACGTGCGCGATCCGCGCTGGCAGGACTTCTACGGCCCGGCGCAGCGGGACGAGACCGCGCCCAGCGAGCGCTTCCTCGAGGACTGGCTGCTGCGCTGCGTCGAGGTCGTCGACCGCTACCGCCCGCAGGTCCTCTGGTTCGACTGGTGGATCGAGCACCCCGCGTTCGAGCCGTACCTGCGCCGGCTCGCCGCCTACTACTACAACCGGGCGGCTCAGTGGGGTCGAGGAGTGGTGATCAACCACAAGTGGGACGCTCTTCCCCCCGGCTCCGCGGTCTACGACGTCGAGCGCGGCACGCTCGGAGCCACCCGTGACGAGGTCTGGCAGAACGACACGTCCGTGTCCAGGACCTCGTGGTGCTGGGTCGACTCCCACGAGTACAAGAGCGCGAGCGAACTGATCGCGGAGCTCGCCGACGTCGTCGCCAAGAACGGCGTCCTGCTGCTGAACATCGGTCCCAAGCCCGACGGGACCATCGCCGCCGAGGAGCAGACGCTCCTGGAACAGGTCGGTGACTGGCTCAGCCGCAACGGCGAGGCCGTCTACGGCACCAGACCGTGGCGCCTCCCCGGGGAAGGACCGACCCGGACCGTGGCGGGTTCCATGGTGGACGGCTGCGCTCCCCGGTACACCGGCGCCGACGTTCGCTTCACGCAGCGCGAGGACACGGTGGGCGCCTACGTCTACGCCATCCTCCTCGCGGTTCCCGAGGACGGCACCGCCCGCATCAAGGCGTTCGGCTCCGGCTCCCCGCTGCTGGAGCGCGACATCCGCGAGGTCAGGGTGCTGGGACGCGCGGAGCCGCTCGAGTGGACCAGGGAGCCGGATCAGCTCGTCGTCCGGCTGCCGCCACCGGCGGCCGGTGCGGGCGGTCCGGTGCTCAAGCTGTTCTTCGAGCCCGAGCAGGCGGCCGGGCGCTGGGACCCCTTGCACGGACCGGCGCCCGCGTAGCCGGGCACCGCCAGCCCCGGGGTCCCGGGGCTGGCGGTGCACCACATCGTCACAGGGCGCTGACGGCGGCCTCCGCGCGCCGGACGACGAGCCCGGTGGAGCGGGCGGAGTCCGGCGAGTCGAGGTCGACGGTGAAGTCGCGGTTCTCCACGTCCACCTCGACGGTGTCGCCGTCGCGGACCTCGCCCGAGAGGATCGCGCGGGCGAGGCGGTCACCGATCTCGCGCTGCACCAGGCGGCGCAGCGGCCGGGCGCCGTAGGCCGGGTCGTACCCGGTCAGCGCCAGCCAGTCCTTCGCCGCGTCGCTCACGTCGAGGGTGAGGCGGCGGTCGGCGAGGCGGCCGGCGAGGCGCTGCACCTGCAGCTCCACGATCCGGGACAGCTCCTGCGTGGACAGCGGGTCGAACACCACGACGTCGTCGAGGCGGTTGAGGAACTCCGGCTTGAAGTTCGCCCGCACCGCGCTCATCACGGCGTCGTGCTTGGTGGCCTGCGACAGCTCCGGGTCCACGAGGTACTGCGAACCGAGGTTCGAGGTCAGCACGAGGATGACGTTGCGGAAGTCGACGGTGCGCCCCTGGCCGTCGGTGAGGCGGCCGTCGTCGAGGACCTGCAGGAGGATGTCGAACACCTCCGGGTGGGCCTTCTCCACCTCGTCCAGCAGCACCACCGAGTACGGGCGCCGCCGCACGGCCTCGGTGAGCTGGCCGCCCTCCTCGTACCCGACGTACCCGGGGGGCGCACCGACGAGGCGGGCCACCGCGTGCTTCTCGGAGTACTCGCTCATGTCGATGCGGACCATGGCCCGCTCGTCGTCGAAGAGGAAGTCCGCGAGCGCCTTGGCCAGTTCCGTCTTGCCGACGCCGGTCGGCCCGAGGAACAGGAAGGAACCCGTGGGGCGGTCGGGGTCGTTGACCCCGGCCCGGCTGCGGCGCACCGCGTCCGAGACCGCCTCGACGGCCTTGGACTGGCCGATGAGCCGGGCGCCGAGGAACTCCTCCATGCGCAGCAGCTTCTCGGTCTCGCCCTCGAGGATCCGGCCGGCGGGGATGCCGGTCCAGCCCGCGATGACCTCGGCGATGTCGTCGGGACCCACCTCGTCGGCGACCATCGGCTTGGGGCCGGCGCCGTCGGCCTGCCCCTCGGCGGCCTGCGCCTGCTCCAGCTCGCGCTCCAGACCGGGGATGCGCCCGTAGAGGATCTCGCTGGCCCGGCCCAGGTCGCCCTCGCGCTGCAGGCGCTCGGCCTGCGAGCGCAGCTCGTCGATCTGGTGCTTGAGGTCGCCGACGCGGTTCAGGCCGGCCTTCTCCTGCTCCCACCGGGCGGTGAGCGCGGTCAGCTGCTCCTGCTTGTCGGCCAGCTGCGCGCGCAGCGCCTCCAGCCGCTCGCGGGAGGCGGCGTCGTCCTCCTTGGACAGGGCGAGCTCCTCCATGCGCATCCGGTCCACGGCGCGGCGCAGCTCGTCGATCTCGACGGGCGAGGAGTCGATCTCCATGCGCAGCCGGGACGCGGCCTCGTCGACGAGGTCGATGGCCTTGTCGGGCAGCTGGCGCCCGGAGATGTAGCGGTCGGACAGGGTGGCGGCGGCCACGAGGGCGGCGTCGGAGATGGCGACCTTGTGGTGCGCCTCGTACCGCTCGCGCAGGCCGCGCAGGATGCCGATGGTGTCGGGCACCGAGGGTTCGCCGACGAACACCTGCTGGAAGCGGCGCTCCAGGGCGGGGTCCTTCTCGATGCGCTCGCGGTACTCGTCGAGGGTGGTGGCGCCGACCAGGCGCAGCTGGCCGCGGGCGAGCATGGGCTTGAGCATGTTGCCCGCGTCCATGGAGCCCTCGGCGGCGCCGGCACCGACGACGGTGTGCAGCTCGTCGATGAAGGTGATGATCTGCCCCTCGGAGCGCTGGATCTCCGCGAGGACGGCCTTGAGGCGTTCCTCGAACTCTCCGCGGTACTTCGCGCCGGCGACCATCGCGGACAGGTCGAGGGCGACCAGGCGCTTGCCGCGCAGCGACTCCGGCACGTCGCCGGCGACGATGCGCTGGGCCAGGCCCTCGACGACGGCGGTCTTGCCGACGCCGGGCTCGCCGATGAGGACGGGGTTGTTCTTGGTGCGCCGGGAGAGCACCTGCACGACCCGGCGGATCTCGGCGTCGCGGCCGATGACCGGGTCGAGCTTGCCGTCGCGGGCCTGGGCGGTCAGGTCCACGCCGTACTTCTCGAGGGACTGGTAGGTGCCCTCGGGGTCGGGCGAGGTGACCTTCGCGCCGCCGCGCACGCCCGGCAGGGCGTCGAGCAGCGCGTCGCGGGTGGCGCCGACGGCGCGCAGGGCCTCCCCGGCGGCGGACTGCCCGGTGGAGGCGCCGATGAGCAGGTGCTCGGTGGAGACGTAGGCGTCGTCCAGGGCGCGCGCCTCGTCCCCGGCGGCCTGCATGAGGGCCAGCGCGGGGCGGGACAGCGACGGCTGGGCGACGGAGGCGCCGGACGCGCTGGGCAGCGAGGCCAGCGCGCCGTCGACGCGGCGGGTGAGCAGGGCGCGGTCGGCGCCGAGGGCGTCGAGCAGCGCGCCGGCGACGCCGTTGTCCTGCGCGACGAGCGCGGCGAGGACGTGCAGGGGCTCGACCTGCGCGTGCCCGGCGGAGGTGGCGCGGCCGACCGCGTCGGCCAGCGCTTCCTGGGCGCGGGTGGTGAGCTTGAGGTCCACGGGTCCCTCCTGGCGGGGTGGTGCGGAACGACTACGCCAGGCACAACGCCGACAGACTTGAGCTTGTTCCGCTCAACTCCACCCGCGGTCGCTCCACCCCCCACTCACCCTCGCGGTGATCTTGCACGGTTGAGCGTTCACCCGTGCAAGATCAC